>RZYE01000102.1 GCA_009930425.1 Actinomycetota bacterium
CGCCACGGCTCACCCCACAGCGTCCCAATGGCTCAGTGGAAAACGGAACGCTGGCTCACCCCACACCGGAACAGTGGCTCTCACCGAGCGCAATATCCAAGCCGCCCGCGACGGACTGCCCGGCGTGCTCTGCTGCACCCACGAACCCCCGGTTTCGGTGAGTTCCAGGCAGTGCAGTTGCGTCCGGTCGCGTCCCGGCGGCACCGGTAGCGCTGCACGCGCCGTCCGGGCCCCTCCCACGCAACACGTGACCACCGAACCCCCGCGCCGTGCCGCACACCGCAGCGAGCCCTATCGCTGGTTGAGCGAGCGGAGCGAGTCGACACCACGCCCTCACTGTCTCGACTCGGGCTCCGCCCTCGCTCAACAATCGCGCAGGCGAATCCGACACCTAGTGGGTATCTCCGTTAGTTCGTCGGGGGTTCAGGTCCAGGCTGTGGGGTCGGCGAGGTAGAGGCCGCAGGCGGTATCGAGGGCGTCTTCTGCTGGGCCCCCCGTGACTCCGGTGGGCAGGAATGAGTCTTCGTAGTCGTCGTGGCTGGCCCGGTAGATCGCGAAGCCCCACTGGTTGGCGTAGCCGGCGTAACGGAGCCGGCACAGCTTGACGACCTCACCGTCTGCGAGGACGCCGTCGACATAGGCGAACCCGGCCCGGAAACGCATCCGAACGTTGGTGAGGGCGGGCCAGCGTTCCCGGGCACGGATGGTCAGCCGGGACTCCAACGAGTTCTTCGTCGATTCGGGGATCTTGGCCATTGCCCCATCATGACCCACTGACTTTGCCCTTCTTCGCGCCCGCACGGCGTGGCGTCCGGGCTGTCGGATGGGGAACGGCACAGATTTGGGGTCATGGTGACCACTTCCCCGTTCATCATCGTCCTCGACCCCGCCGACCTCACCGCCTTGACCGGCCTGGCCAACTCCCAGCGCGCGGAGCATCGCCAGGTGATCCGCGCCCGGATCATCCTCGCCGCCGCCCGGGGCCACCCGAATGCGGCGATCGCCGCCGATCTGGACCTGCACGTCGACACCGTCCGCAAATGGCGCAAACGCTACGCCCACAACGGGTTGGCCGGGCTGCAAGACCTGGCCCGGTCCGGACGGCCACCAGTGTTCACGCCGATCCAGGTCGCCCAGGTCAAGGCGCGCGCCTGCACCCCACCAGCCGACAGTGACGTACCACTCGCCCGCTGGTCGGCCACCGAACTGGCCGTCGAAGCCACCACCCAAGGCATGTTCCAATCCGTCAGCCCGAGCACCATCAGCCGCTGGTTGACCGCCGACGCGATCAAACCCTGGCAGCACCGGTCCTGGATCTTCCCCCGCGACCCCGACTTCGCCAACAAGGCCGGCGTCGTGCTCGACCTCTACGACCGCCGCTGGCAAGGAACCGAACTCGGCGCAGACGACTACGTGATCAGCGCCGACGAGAAATCCCAACTGCAGGCACTGCACCGCCGCCACCCCGACCTGGCGCCCGGACCGGGACGAACCAGGCGGGTCGAGTTCGAGTACCGCCGCGGCGGAACCCTGGCCTACTTCGCCGCCTACGACGTCCACCACGCCCACGTGATCGGCACCATCGCCCCCAAGACCGGCATCAAACCCTTCGCCGAACTCGTCAACCAGGTGATGACCACCGAACCCTACGCCTCAGCCCGCCGCGTGTTCTGGGTCGTTGACAACGGCTCATCCCACAACGGCGCCCGCTCAATCGAACGCATGCAGCAAGCATGGCCGACCACCACCCTCATCCACCTGCCCGTGCACGCCTCCTGGCTGAACCAGGTCGAGATCTACTTCTCGATCCTGCAACGCAAAGCCATCAGCACAGGCGACTTCGCGAACCTCGACGACCTCGCCGCGCGGATCCTCGCCTTCCAGCAGCGCTACAACACCACCGCCAGCCCGTTCGACTGGAAATACACCCGCGGCAACCTCAACGACTACCTCACCCGACTCCGCCGCCACGACACCACCGAACCGACCAAACAGGCAGCCTGACCCCCGACGAACTAACGGAGATGCCCACTAGCCGACGACCAGTGGGTTCTCGTCGGGACCCCCCTCGGCCAGCTCCGCGCGTAGCTTCTTGTTCGCCTGCTCGACCTTCAGCCGGGACAGCACCAGCGCCACGATGCCGAGAACGATCGCTGGCATCCACAGGTACATGAACTGCAGCATGTTCAACGCGGATTCCGGCTGCACGTCCGAATCGCCAACGTAACCACTAGCGGCCAACAACCATCCGGTCACGGCGACGCCGATTCCGCCACCGAACTTCACGCCAAGCGACGTGGCGGAGAACATCATGCCGTCAATGCGCTTGTTCTTGGTCATGAACGTGTTTTCGGAGGCCTCGGCGATGAGGGCGGTCAACGTCCCTTGGAGTGGCGCCATGCCAATCGATCCCACCGCCGTGAACACCAGCATGAGCGGAATGTTGCCCATGAAGGCCGCAACGATCACGAGCAGGCGGCCGATGAACCCGATGATGTACCCGTACAGGTTCACCCAGTAGATACTGCCAGCCCACTTCACGATGAACGGCGTCGCCATCAACATGAGGATCATCGGAATGTTGATGAACCACGCGAACGTGCTGAAGTACCCTGCATCGCCGAGGATGTACTTCATGAAGTAGATGCCCATGCCCAGCATGGCGGTGGCAACCTGGCCGAGAATGAAGACCAGCACGATCATGAGGTAGTACTTGTTGGCGACCAGCAGCTTGAGAGACGCGAGTAGGGTCGGCTTATCCGCCACGATCGCCGCCTGCTCCCCCTCGGCATCCTCATCCCCACGCTCGTAGAGCACCTCGGCGGGCAGTTCCCGCACGGAGAACACGGAAATGGTGTTCACGATCAGGCCCACGAGCGCGTAGATGATGGCGACATTGCGCCACGCGTCCGCACCCCCGCCAAACGCTTCCACCAGGCCAACCGTGGACACCTGGATCAGGAGGCTCGTCCCGAAGGCGAACACGAAGCGGATCGAGCCCATCTGAACTCGCTCTTCGGCGTTCTTCGTGATCAGTGCGGTCAGCGTCGAGAACGCGATGTTGTTCGCCGTGAAGAAGACGGCGTTGAGTAGCACGTAGGTGATGAAGAACCACGCGTACATCGCGAAATCGCCGAGACTCGGTGGGATCGCGAAGATCGCGACGATCATGGCGGCGCAGCCGAAGTACGCCCAGAACATCCACGGGCGCGCCTTGCCCATCTTGGTGTGCGTCTTGTCGATCAACGAGCCGAAGAAGATGTCCGAGATCCCATCGAAGATTCTCGCGACCATGATCAAGGTGCCGATGATTCCGGGGTTCAGCCCCACGGTGTCGGTCAGGTAGATCATCACGAAGAAGGCGATGAACGCGTAAACGACGTTGCCGCCGACATCTCCCGCGCCGTACCCAACCTTGTTGTACCAGCGCAGGTACTTCTTCTCGCGCGAATCGTCGGCGGCCGTCGTTCTCGTTGTCTCGCTCATGGATCTACCTGTTCGTCTCGATGGGGGTTACTCACTGAACACCAGTCGCGGGGACCAGCGTGAACGCGAAGCGGAACTCCTCCGCGTCGAGCTTGTACTTCTCCAGCACCTGCGGTCCGCAACTGTTCGAACCGATGCCGTTCTGCGCATAGTCGAGGCACCACACGGTCTCACCCGCGGGAACCAAGTCGACGTTATGCGCCTTCGCGGCGAGTTCCTCCTGCGTGTACGGGGAGGCGTTGAAGCTGAGGGCCGTCTCGGCGACCGCCGCGATGGATCGCTCGCCGTCCGAGAGAACCACGTAGTCGCAGCCGTGGTGGCTGCCATTTTCCTGCGGCTTCAGGTAGTCCACATGGAGCCCGGCAACGGAGGACGTGTACCTGCCGTGCGAGCTCGCCCGGTGCTTGTCCGGGTAGCTCTCGTGCGGGCCGAGCCCGTAGTAGGTCACCTGATCCATCCCGCGGTCGAGGAAGAGGCGCAGCCCGAACCTCGGAAGCTCCGGGAATTGGACATCCCGGCGCACCCGCATGTCCAGATGGACGGCACCCGAGGCACCCACGTGCCACGTTGTCTCCATGTGGGCCATCGGCTGCACCGCCGGCGCCACGAGCGCCATCGACGCGGTCACCGTCACGCCGTCCGGCCCGACGGCGTACTCGGTGCTGTAGGCGTATGCGTGGGCGCGATGGTACTGGGCCAGCTCCCACTTCGCTTTGATGTACATGTCGTTGTCCGTGGGTGCGCGGAAGACGTTCGCCTCCATCGGCCGGGTCAGCAGGTCGCGCCCCTCAAACGTCATCGACTCGAACAGGCCAGTGGCGCGGTCCAGGACGTACTCGAATCCGGTCCCGCCGATCGTGATGCGGCGGTCATCCGCCTCCACGACCAAAGGAGAGGACGGAACGCCGTCGGCCGGAAGGAGCCGCAGCGCGTCCTGGTTCCGGGGATCGCCGTTCTCCAGCAGGATCTCGTCGAGGCCGAGGCGATGGCCGGCCGGCACGAGTGCCGACTCCTCAGCGAGGTGCGAGGCGACCCTGAGGTAGCACCGCCCGGACGCGGGAACCTCGACGGGGCACGGCACCGTCGCCGCCTGTCCGGGGGCGATCGATGGGAGCGACTCGATGGTGCCGCCCGCCACCACCTCGCCGTCCCGAGTCACCTCATAGCTGAGGGTGACGCGGCCCGAGAGGTCGGCGAAGTCGAGCATGTTGCGCAGCCGGAGTTCGCCGGTTGCCTGGTCGTAGGCGTCCACGCGCACTGGGCGGTTGACGCTCGCAAACTCGAGCAGCCCCACATGCGGGATCCTGTCTGGCGAGACGAGACCGTCGACGCAGAAGTTCCCATCGTGGATGAGCTCCCCGGAGTCCCCGCCGTACCCGTAGCTGGTGCGGCCGTCGTCGGCGGTTCCGAGGACGACGGCGTGGTCGCACCACTCCCAGACGAAGCCTCCGCACATCGCACGCTCGGCGACGATCATCTCGTGGTAGTCCTCGAGGTCACCCGGTCCGTTGCCCATCGCGTGGCAGTATTCGAGGAGCAGGAAGGGCTTGTCCGGGTCCGAATCGAGGTACTCGCGCACCTCGGTGAGCGCGGGGTACATCCGGCTGTACACGTCGATCACGGAGTAGTCGTAGGGGCGCTTCTTGTCGTCGTAGAAGGAGCTCTCGTAGACCGTGAGGCGATCGGGATCGAAGTCCTTGACCCAGCGCAGGGACTCCTCGAAGGTGAGGCCGTACCCGCATTCGTTGCCCGGCGACCACAGCACGATCGAGGGGCGGTTCTTCTCCCGGCGGACGCACGCCTCGATCCGGTCGAGGGTGAGAGGGAGGAAATCCGGGTTGTCCGCGATCCGTTCGTTCCAGTGGAGCACTTGGTTGGGGAACGAGGTGTCGCTGAGGTATTGCATCTGCGTCCCGTGGCTCTCGACGTCCGCCTCGGCAAGGACGTAGAAGCCGAGCTCGTCGCACAGCTGGTAGAAGTACGGCGAGTTCGGGTAGTGGCTGCTGCGGATCGCGTTGACGTTGTGCTGCTTCATCAGGCGCAGATCGGTCATGAGCTGTTCGAGGCTGATCACGGGCCCGGTGACGGGATCCGAATCGTGGCGGTTGACGCCCCGGAACACGATGTCCCGGTCGTTGACCTTCAGCGCGGTGCCGTCGACACCCACCGACCGGATGCCCACGCGGTCGGTGATGACCTCGTGATCGGTCTCGATGGTGAGCGTGTACAGGTACGGGCCCTCCGCGCTCCACAGGTGCGGCGCGGGGATGTCGAGGCGCACCCGGTGCGTGTACTCCTGGTCCCCGGCGGCCGCTTCGAGCGGTGCGGAGGCGATCGTGGCACCCGTGGCATCCGCGATGATGACCGTGGCCGCCGTCGGGCTTCCGAGGAAAGACGCGCGGACGCTCACGCTCGCGCCCAGTGGCCCCAATGTGGTAGTCGTGAAGTAGTCGAAGACGGCCGAGTGCGGGCGCTCCAGGAGATAGACATCGCGGATGATTCCGCTCGAGCGGAACTTGTCCTGATCCTCGAGATAGGTGCCGACGCCCCACTTGAGGACGAGGACGGCGAGCCTATTCGTGCCGCCCACGAGGTGGTCCGTCACGTCGAACTCGCTCGACGAGTGCGAGATCTGGCTGTAGCCGATGTAGCGGCCGTTCAGCCACACGTAGTAGCAAGAATCGACGCCCTCGAAGCTCAGGAACACCCGCGGCGCGTCCGGGTTGGGTGCAAAGTCGAAGTCGAGGACGTACGCCCCACACGGGTTCTCGCGGGGGACGTGCGGCGGGTCGAGCGGGATCGGGTAGCGGATGTTCGTGTACTGATGCGAGTCGTACCCGAGGTTCTGCCAGGCGCTGGGCACCGGGACGTCGACAAAGTCCGCCGAGATGTCATCGGCGAAACCCTCCGGCACGTCGCCGAGACTCTCGAAGTACCGGAACGCCCATTGCCCGTTGAGCATCCGAATCCTGTCCGAACGCTCGCGATCGGCGACGAGCGGGCCAAGCGGCGTGGAGGCCGGAATGTAGTACGCGCGCCGCGGCAACACATTCTCGTTCAGGACCTGGGGGTTCTCGTGGTGGTTCGGGACGATCATCGTAGGCGCTCCTTTGCTCCCATGCGGACGTCTGCGCGCCGCATCTCGGTGACAGCGGCAACATCCGGGAACGGGCCCGGCGTACGAACAACCTTACAAGCCGACGTCGGCCGTGTCCAGGACTCCTGACATCGTGGCGGGGGAATTCGGGCTTGTAGGGGCCTGACCTGCTGTTTCGTGTCGTTTCGGGTTGACTTTCCCACCAATTAGTACGATAATTAATGCAGTGTTGTTGTCGGGGTGGTGGGGGGTGGGACGATGAGCGCCATGGCCTCCCCGTTCCTGCC
>RZYE01000103.1 GCA_009930425.1 Actinomycetota bacterium
TGGGGTGAGTGACGGGGCTCGAACCCGCGACATCCTGGACCACAACCAGGTGCTCTACCTGCTGAGCTACACCCACCATGCGCGCCGACGAACACTCTACCCGGTCCCCTCGTCCGGGGGTGAATCGGGGAGCGTGTGCTGCGTCACCCCGTGCGGGGCAGCTCGCACCGGTCAGGGATGTGCGCGCACGGCGATCGCGTTCGCCAGGTTCTCGATGGCCTCCGGGGCCACCTGAAGGTAGAGGGTCACGTCCATCAGGTTCACCTCGAGGAGCTTCAGCCCCTCGTCAGTGTGGAGCATGTCGATCCGGGCGTAGATGAGGAGGTGGTCCCTGCCGGCGTGCTCCTTGATGGCGGTGTGGAGCTGGCGGCGGACCTCCTCGGCGAGGTTCCACTCCTCCCGGGTGACCTCGTGGAGCCGTGCCCAGGAGCGGGGCCGGTTCCCGGGGTCCGCCTCGGTCTGGAGGATGCCCTCCTTCGAGACCGCGTGGGAGAGGACGCCGTTGAAGAAGACGAGGGAGACCTCGCCGTCCTCCGCGCTGCTCTTGAAGTAGCGCTGGATCAGCGCGGCCCGTCCCTTGCCGAGGATGCCGAGCGCGTGCTGGATGGCGGCGGAACGGGACCGTGCGTCGATGGCGGTGTAGCGGCCGGTGGTGTGCCGGTTGGAGGACAGGGAGGACTTGACCACGAAGTCGCCGAGGGCTGGCATCCGGGTGTGCACCTGGTGCTTCGAGAGGTTCGCGTCCGGCTCGAGCCACGTGGTCTTGATCGTCGGGACTCCCCGCCGCTCGAGCTCGACGAGGTAGTGCTTGTCCGAGTTCCAGCGCAGGACGCGGGCGTCGTTGAGGATGCGAGGGACGGTGTCGGCCCAGCGGAAGAACTCGTCGGGGCGGTCCGCGTAATCCGTGATGGTGAGGACGACGCAGAGACCCGCCTCCTCCCAGTCGACCTCCGGGTCATCCCAGACGGCGATCCGGACGTCCACCCCCAGCGCCGTGAGCGCCTCCTTCAGACCGCTGAGGTCATCCGAGAGCTCGGGGAGGTCTCTGCTTGTCACGAGGGTCACCCTGGGTTCAGCCACATCCCCCAAACTACCGTCAGTCGCCGACTCGCGCGCGGGCCGTCCGCGCGCGCGACCTCCGGTGGTGGACGTCCCACGGAGGGACCAAGGTCACCAGTCCGCTCACCCCCCGAGAGTTAGCCTGACGCCGAAGTGAACCCTCCTGGTCCACCACGGCAGATGGGCAGAGTCTTGGCGAACGGTGCATGTCCCACGCATCGCTGGACGCCCTTCGGGGACGGGGGCACACCCCCGTCCACCATCCCGGGCCGTGGCCGGAACGGCCACGGCAGAACCTACTGCGATTGACAGGCATCATGACAACGCAACAGCCCCAGTACCCCGGCATTCCCGACGTGATCCACGGCAATGGCGCCGTCGCCCATGTCATGAGGCACGTGTGCGGGGGCGTGATCGGCTACCCGATCACGCCGTCGACGGAGATCTCGGAACTCTACGAGGCCGCACGCGCGGAGGGCGGGGTCAATGTCTGGGGCAAGCACCCCTTCTTCTTCGAGCCCGAGGGCGAGCACTCCGCGCAGAGCGGTGCCCTGGGTGCCGCCCTCACCGGCGGGCAGTTCATCTCGAACGCCTCCTCCAGCCAGGGGATCCTCTACGCGATGGAGTCCCACTTCGTGACGGTGGGCAAGAAGATCGGCGGGTTCGTGCTGCAGGTCGCCGCCCGGGTGGTCTCGAAGCACTCCCTCAACGTCATGGCGGGGCACGACGACATCTACGCCCTCCTGCCCTCCGGCTACACGATCCTCTTCGGCGCCAACCCGCAGGAGGCCGCCGACCTCGCAGCCATCTCCTACCGGACCTCGGCACTGTCGCTGATCCCGGTGGCGAACTCCATGGACGGCTTCTCGACCAGCCACATGATGAGCGAGGCGTTCCTGCCGGAGCCGGAACTGCTCCGCGAGTACCTCGGCGACCCGGCCGGGCGCATCCCGTGCCCGACGGTGGCCCAGGAGCTCCTGTTCGGGGCCAAGGGCCGCGTGTTCCAGTTGGAGCAGTACCTGATCGCGCGTGAGACCGAATTCGCCCCGGACGGCGTGGCCGCCCTGCTCGACTTCCTCCACGCCAGGGCCGAGGACGTCGAGCGCGACAACGCGGGCGATCTGGTCGACGAGACGCTCGGCTGGGTGCCCGAATCCCTGCGGCGGCAGTGGCGCCGCCAGTGGAGGGGCGCGCACGAGAAGGGGACCCGGCAGATGATCCCGGCCCTCGTCGACGTGAACAACCCGGGCCTGACCGGCCCGGTGCAGAACCAGCCGGACTTCCAGGCCGGCGCCGCGGATCACCGGACCCACTTCGCCTCCGCCGTCCCTGAGCTCGTGCGGCAGGCGATGCGCGAGTACTCCGACCTCACGGGCCGGGAGTATGCCCCGGTGCACACCGTCATGTGCGACGACGCCGAGCACGTGATGGTCGGGCTCGGCTCGGGGACCGAGGACGTGGAGGCGGTCCTTCCCTACCTTCGCAGCCAGGGGATCAAGGCCGGACTGGTGGCCGTCAAGCTCCTGCAGCCGTTCCCCGAGGCTGAACTCGCCGCTGCCCTGCGCGGCAAAAAGTCCGTGATGGTGCTCGAGCGCTCCGACCAGATGGCGCTGACCGACCTCGTCACCAAGGCCCTCTTCCGGGCACGCGAGAACGCCTCGGGCGAACGCTACCCCGGCATCCCGGCCATGGACTCCACCCCGGTGCTCAGCTCCGCGATCTTCGGACTGGGCGGCCACGACCTGCAGCCCCGCCACCTCATCGCCGCCTACCGGCGGATGGAGGCAGGCGACATCGCCCCGCTCGTCTACCTCGGCACCCAGTTCTTCGACGACGACCCGTCCCCCGCCATGGCGGAGGTCCAGGCGCGCCTCCGAGCCGCCTACCCCGAGACGGAGTTCATGGCCCTGCCGACCGAGCCCAACCCACAGCTGCTCCCGGACAGCGCCATGAGGATCCGGTTCCACTCCGTGGGCGGCTACGGCACCATCGCCACCGGAAAGCTGCTGACGGACATCCTCGCGGGCGTCCTGGGGATGCACTCCAAGTCCGCCCCCAAGTACGGGTCGGAGAAGAGCGGCGCCGCGACGAACTACTACATCACCCTGAGCCCGGAGACGGTGAAGATCACCAACGCCGAACTCGAGGACGTCGAGATCGTCATCTCCCCGGACCACAGGGTCTTCTCGCACACCGATCCGCTGAAGGGCCTCGGCGAGGGTGGCACATTCATGCTGCAGACCGCCCTCTCGCCGGAGGAGGTGTGGCGGGAGTTGCCGCGAAAGGCGCGGCGCACCATCCGCGAGAAGCAGATCCGCTTCTTCATCGTCGACGCGTTCTCGGTGGCGAAGCAGCACGCCCCCACTCCCGAACTCGAGACCCGGATGATGGGCATCGCCTTCGTCGGCGCGGTCGCGGCGCACGTGGACCGGGTCGCTGCCGGCACATCGCGCGAGGACATCCTCGCCAAGGTGCGCCAGCAGATCGTGAAGAAGTTCGGGCGCAAGGGCGAGGCCGTCGTCGAGGCCAACATGGCCGTCATCCGCGACGGCGCCGCCGTCACCCGGGAGGTCGACTACGACTCCGAGGAGATCCTCGCCATCTCGGACGATGTCGCACCGGTCCGTCTCCGCACCGTCGCACTCTCGAAGACAATGAGCTCCCCGACGACGGGCTGCTCCAGCTGTGCCGGGCTCTTCGACGCCGACTACTACGAGCGCATGGTCATCCAACCCTTCCGGGAGGGCACGATCAGCGAGGCCCCGGTCCTGCCGGGCACCGGGCTGTTCATGCCGCCGGGTACGGCGGCCGGGAAGGACAAGGGACTCTTCCGCCGGACCGTCCCCATGTTCGACTCCAGCCTGTGCACCGGGTGCATGGAGTGCGCCCTGGTCTGCCCCGACGCGGCGATCCCCAACACCGTCATCACCTTCGAGGACATGCTCCTCACCGGCATCCGCGAGAGCTACGCCGAGGACTCCGACCGCGACGCGCTGCGCGCGCGCGTCGCCGACCTTGCCGACGCCGTGCGCGTCGCCTTCAAGGAGAAGCGCGACGCCGAGGGATTCGCCGCAACGGTGGCGGCCGCCGCCAGCCCGCTGGTCGCCGAGGACGCCCGCCTGGGCACCGCCGTCGACGCCCTCGTGGAGGCGCTCGGTCGCTTCCCCGTGGCCCGTACCCGGGCCTTCTTCGACGCCATGGAGAAGAAGGAGCAGGGAGCCGGCGCGCTGTTCGCCGCGACCATCGACCCCTGGAAGTGCACCGGCTGCCTCGAGTGCGTGGACGTCTGCGGCCCGAACGCACTGATCGCCCACGACCAGGACGACCAGATCCTCGACACCCTGCAGGAGAGGTTCGAGTTCCTCACCGAACTGCCCAACACCCCCGAGCGCTACTCCGAGGTGCTGCCGGGACCCGGTGGAGACCCGAAGCGCATGCTGCTCGACCACGAGCACTACTACGCCACCACCGGTGGCCACGGCGGCTGCCGTGGCTGCGGCGAGGTGACCTCGATCCGGCTCGTCACCTCGACCAGTCACTCGATCACCGAGAAGCGCCAGCAACGCCACATCGCCGAGTTGGAGGAGATCACCGCCCAGCTCGCCGACCGGCTCGCCACCATGGCCGAGGACGAGAGCCGGCGCGCCCGCGTCGAGGAGATCCTCGCCACCCTCGAGCGGCGGCTCTACCTCCTCGAGGGCGGCCCCACCGGCAAGGGACCGTCCGGTGCGGTGGTCGCCAACGCGACCGGCTGCTCCAGCGTCTACGCCTCGACCATGCCGTACAACCCGTACACGGACCCCTGGGTCAACTCGCTCTTCCAGGACGCCCAACCGCTCGCCAAGGGCATCTTCGAGGGAATCGCCGCGCAACTGGTGGACGACGTGAAGGCGCTGCGGCTCGCACGGCTCGAACTGGCCGACAGCTATGACCCCGCCCGTGACGACGACGGCCTGAAGTACCTCTCGTGGGAGGAGTTCACCGACGAGGAGATGGATCTCCTCCCGACGATCCTCACCATCGGCGGTGACGGGGCCACCTACGACATCGGCTTCGGGGCCCTGTCCCGCATCCTGACGAGCAACACCCCCATCAAGGTGATGGTGCTGAACAGCGGGGTCTACTCCAACACCGGTGGACAGGCCTCCACGTCCAGCTTCACCGGGCAGGACTCGGACCTCTCCCGGTCTGGAAAGGCGCACCGGGGCAAGCAGGAATTCCGCAAGGAACTGGGCCTCATCGCCTCGTTCCATCCCAACGTCTACGTGGTTTCCACGGCAACGGCCTACCAGTCCCACTTCCTGAAGAACACACTCGAGTTCCTCTCCGAGCAGCAGATGCCGGCCGTCATGGACGTCTACACCCCGTGCCAGTCCGAGCACGGCGTGGCCGACGACGCCGCGAACCGCAGGGCCCGGCTCGCCGTCAAGTCACGCATGAACCCCCTGTTCGTGCACGACCCGCGGCTCGGCGAGTCCATCCACGAGCGGTTCTCGCTCGACGGGAACCCGGACCCGACGAAGACATGGTCGGCGAACAAGCTCGAGTACGTGGACACCGACGGCAGCCTGCAGCTGCTCACCACCGTGGTGACCCCCGCCGACTTCGCCCTCGGCGAGACCAGGTTCAAGTCCCAGTTCCGGAAGATGCGCACGGACGAGGAGTCGGCCGGACTGCCCGTTGACCAGTACATCGAGCTCGACGAGGCCGACCGCGCCGGGCACGTGCCGTTCGTGCACACCACCGACCCCGACATGCGGCTGGTGAAGATGGTCTGCTCCGGCCAGATGATCTCGCTCGTGGAGGAGCGGCGCCGCAACTGGCAGCTGCTGCAGTACCTCGCGGGCCAGGACGTCGACAAGCTCACCTCGCTCCACAAGACGCAGCTTGCCGAGCTGCAGGCGAAGTACGACGAGGCCACGACCGCTCGCGAGACGTCCCTCGACGACATCGCGCGCATGATGGCCGACCTCGCCGACGCGGGGACGGTCCCCGCCGTCGCCGGGTTCGCCGCGCCGGCCCCCGCCGCCACGGCGACGGCGTCGCCCGCGCAGCCAGCATCGGCGGCACCCGCCGCAGCGCCGAAGGCGCCGGTCTCCCTCGCCGAGGAGGACATGCGCCTCTGCACGGACTGCAAGACGTGCTACCAGGAGCTGCCGGAGCTGTTCGAGCCCGTCCGGATGGTCATCGACGGGGAGGCGCGCACGGTGGCCCGGCTGATCCCGGGAGCACTGGACTCCCTGGAGGTCACGCCCGAGGTCGAGGCCCGCATCAAGAAGGTCATCGACAACTGCGACGCGGAGATCATCAAATGACCACCGTTGCCGGCGGTGACATCCGCCAGTACCTCTCCACCAGGGATGCGCTCGACGCCACGCGCGCCCAGCTCGAGGAGCTGGAGCGCTCGGAGTCGGTGGGGTCCTTCAACACGCAGCTCGCGGTCCTCCGCCAGCACCTCGCCGAGAACCCGCGGCAGTTCCGCCAGCTCTTCATCTCCTCGGGGATCGGTGCCGTGGCGGCGGAGTTCCAGAAGGACGAACTCGGGGCAGAGTTCACGCGCACGCTCTGGGAGTCGCTGCTGCGTGACGACGACAGCTCGCAGGTGGCGATGCGTTTCCTCTGGGACGTGCCGCTGCGCCTGAAGCGGAAGTTCATCCGTGCGATCGCCACCCACCTCACCGACCGGTATCCCATGTTCGCCGGCCTGTACGAGGGCTGGCCGGCCGGGAACAACATCCCGCCCTACATCCGGGACCCGGAGGTGCGCGCGCAGGACTTCGAACTCGTCAACCAGGGCTACCTCGGCT
>RZYE01000513.1 GCA_009930425.1 Actinomycetota bacterium
TGCACGGCTCGGTTCGCCGCAACCACTGCCGGGACTGCGGCGAGGCGTACGACGTCGCCGCGATCGTGGCGGGCGCCGCCTCCCCCGGTGGCGTGCCGCGCTGCGACCGGTGCGGCGGCGTCGTCCGGCCCGGCGTGGTGCTCTACGGCGAGGTGCTGGACGACGACGTGGTGGCGGCGGCCATCCACGCAATCCGGGCGGCGGACGTGCTGATCGTCGGTGGGACCTCGCTCGTCGTGTACCCGGCCGCGGGCCTGATCCACTACTTCCGTGGAGAGCGGCTCGTGCTGATCAACCGGGACCCCACCCCCTACGACGAACTCGCCCACCTCGTCATCCGCGCCCCCATCGGCCAGGCGCTGGGCGAAGCTGTCCTGCGGGAGTAGGACTCACCCGTGACCGTGATGGCCGTGATGGCCGTGCTGGCCGTGATCCTCGTCCCGGAACGCGTGCTCCTGGCAGGCGGTCTCCCGGGTGGCGGCGGACAGTCGGCCGCTACGCCACTGCTCCATGGCGTCGGCAACCGTCCCGGACGCCCCCGCGTACACGGCGATCCCGGCCGCCTCGAACATCGCGACCGCTCGGCGGCCCAGGCCGCCGCACAGCATCGCCTCGCCACCGTGGCCCGCGATGAGGTCGGGCGGGTAGCCCTCGCCGCCCACGTGGAGCGTGGTGTTGACGACGACGTCGACCGCACCGGTCTCGCTGTCCACGAACGTGTAGGCACCCGCACGGCCGAAGTGCTCGCTGACCGCGTCGTGGGCGCCGGCCAGCCCGACGGTGGGAATGCAGACTCTCGTCATCTCTTGGCTCCTGTCATGCGTGGTGCAACCAAGCATGTCAGGAATCCCTGACGGCCGCCGTTGCGACCAGCAAGCGGACGGACCGTGCCACTCGCCGGGCGTACAGGGGGAAGATGGTCCTCGCGGGCGCTCCGGTGGGTCCGTGTGAAGAACGAGGGAGGTGCGGCATGTGGTTCGCCTTCGGGATGGCCGCGTTCCTGCTCGTCCTCGGCCTGCTGGTCCACGCCTTCAAGCTGCACTTCCTCATCTCCGGCTACAACACGATGTCCAGGGCCAGGCGGGAGAAGGTGGACGTCCGGAAGGTGGCGCGGCTCATCGGGCTGTGGAGTTACGCGAACGCGGGGGTGTTCGCGCTCGTGGGGATCCTGCTCGCGCTGGAGGTGGAGGTGCCCATCGAGGTGCCGCTGGTCTTCTTCGGCGTCACCACGCTCGTCCTCCTGTTCCGCGCGCAGCGGTACGACGGCAACATCTTCGACGAGAACGGCAACCTCCGGCCGGGCGCCGGGAAGCAGCTCGCCCTCGCGGGCGGCGTGATCGGTGCCCTCGTGATCGGCATCATCGCGCTGCTGTTCCTCTTCTCGCGGCCGGTGGAGA
>RZYE01000514.1 GCA_009930425.1 Actinomycetota bacterium
GATTATGAGGTGTTATGTTGTTGTGTAACATCCGCTCATAGAGAGTCATAATCGACTAGAAGTGAGGCCTCCACATGGATCCCGTGCTGAATCCGTATTCGCCGGGTGCGGGACGTCCTCCTGGCGCTCTCGTGGGACGTGGCGCACAGCTCACGGCGTGGGACACAGCGTTGAAGAGGGTGACCGCTGGCCGTGACGCACAGTCGATCGTGCTCTATGGGCTGCGCGGCGTGGGGAAGACCGTTCTGTTGTCACGGTTCGCGCGCATCGCACGGGAGAATGACTGGATCGTGGCCCAAGTGGAGGCCAAATCGCAGAAGTCGATGCGGGACATGGTCGGTGAGGCGCTCCACGACCGGCTCGTGGACCTCGCGCGTCCGGGCGTGGGAGCCCGTGTGCTCAAGGCCCTGAAGACCGCGCTCAGCTTCAAGGCGTCCTACGACGCCACCGGAAACTGGACATTCGGTCTCGACCTCAGTGATGCCGCCGGCGGCGGCGCGGACACGGGAACCTTCGAGTCGGATCTCGGGAAGCTCCTGCGGGACCTGAACGGCGCGGCTGAGGAGCAGGGTGTGGGCATCGCGCTACTCGTTGACGAAGCTCAGGACCTCCCGCACGAGGAGTTGATCGCCCTGTGCTCGATCGTGCATGCAGCGAACCAGAGACAGGAGCGCCTGGTGCTGGCGTTGGCGGGGTTGCCGAGTCTGCCCCGGAAACTGGCGGAGGCCAAGTCCTACGCCGAGCGCTTGTTCAACTATCACTTGGTCGATGCGCTCTCCGAGGATGATGCGGCCGCCGCTCTCCGCGATCCAGCGCGGAGCGAGGACGTCGCCTGGCAGCACGACGCCGTGGGTCACGTAGTGGGTGCCTCCGGCGGGTATCCCTACTTCCTCCAGCAGTTCGGCCAGGACACGTGGAACGTGGCCTCCGCGTCTCCCATCGTGCTGGCGGATGCGCGCCTCGGAGTGGCGACGGGTGAGCACGCACTCGATACTGGCTTCTTCCGAATCAGGTGGGATCGAGCGACCACCGCCGAGAAGGACTACCTTCGCGCGATGGCCGTCGATGGTGACGGCGGGAGTTCGTCCGGGACGGTTGCGGCTCGGCTCGGAAAGAAGGTGACTGCGCTCGGTCCGGTTCGAGCGAATCTCATCAACAAGGGCCTGATCTACTCTCCGGATCACGGGGTGGTTGCCTACACCGTTCCGGCGATGGCAGCATTCATCACTCGCCAGTTGGGGTGATCCTCTTCCTGATGTCCGAACGGCGGATCCTCGACGATCTGCCCGGCGCCTGCGTAGCGGGCGGCCACGAGCCGACAGCCGGGTGTTTCGAGTTCGCGCTCAGGAGCCATCTCCGCGCGGACGGGGCGAGCCATCACCGGGCGTGGCGTCCCG
>RZYE01000515.1 GCA_009930425.1 Actinomycetota bacterium
CTGCCGGAGTGATCGTGCGGTGCAGTTGGATACCACCGAGTTGCGATACACCGGGAAGATATCCACCGAAGATGCCGTGTATATCGTTCCGTCGCCAGGAATCGCCAGCTGCGGAGAATGACGACTCCTTGGTATACAACACCCCTTGGCAACCGGCGGAGTGTATCGGTTGCCATGAGGGACCGGCGGGGGTAGGTCCACGGGGCCGGTGTCGGCTCGCGTAGGGTCGCCCCATGGATGCGGCGCGGCCCTTCGACCTGGGCACGATCGGCCGTGGGCTCGTGTTCGCGGACTCCCTGGACGCCCTCGCCACCGCGCTCGACGACGCCGCCTCCTCCGCCGTCGTCCAGGCGCCGCCGGGCACGGGCAAGACCACCCTCGTCCCGCCGCTGCTGGCGAACCTCGTGTGGCTTGGGGCCACTGGCGGGACTGGGTTCGGTGGCGGGACCGAGGCGAGTAGCTCAGCGCGTGCGGGGGGCGGGCGGGTCGTCGTCACCCAGCCCCGGCGCGTTGCAGCACGCGCGGCCGCCCGGCGTCTGGCGTTCCTCGACGGCAGCCGTCCAGGGGAACGGGTGGCCCACACCGTACGGGGCGAGTCCACCGCCGGGCCGGAGACCCTGATCGAGTTCGTCACGCCCGGAATCCTGCTGCGCAGCCTCCTCGCCGATCCGGCCCTGCCCAACGTCACCGCCGTGATCCTCGACGAGGTGCACGAGCGCGGCCTCGAGACAGACCTTCTCGTCGGCATGCTCGCCGAGGTCCGCCAACTCCGCGGGGACCTGCGGCTCGTCGCGATGTCCGCCACCGTGGACGCCCACCGCTTCGCCGCCCTGCTGGGGGGAGGTGGCGGTGATCCGGGCGCGGGGGCGCGTGGTGGTGAGCGGGGTGCGGGGGTGCGTGTCGGTGCGCGGGGTGCGGGCAGCGAATCGCTCGCGGCCGATCACGACGACGCCGCCCCGGCCGCCGTCGTCGACTGCCCGGCCGCCCTGCACCCGCTGGAGGTCAAGTGGGCTCCCGCCCCGGGTCCGCGCCTGGACGAGCGCGGGGTGACCCGACAGTTCCTGGCGCACGTCGCGGACACGGCCGCCTCGGCGCACGCTCGTGCCCTGGCGGAGGATTCAAGCGTCGACGCGCTCGTGTTCCTTCCCGGTGCGTGGGAGGTGAGCGAGGTGGCGGCGCGACTGCGCACGATGGTTGGGCGGCTGCGTGCCACCGACCCGCCCGGCACCGATGCGCCCGGAACCGATTTGCCCGGCACCGCCAGTCCCGGCCTCGATGCGCGCGGCCCCGCCGCACCCACCACCGAGGTGCTCGAGCTCCACGGCCAGGTGGACGCGCGGGAACAGGACCGGGCGGTGTCCGGCCGCGAGCCCGGCGGGCCACCGCGGATCGTGGTC
>RZYE01000516.1 GCA_009930425.1 Actinomycetota bacterium
CCCGCCGTACACCACGAGCTCGTCGGGGTGCTCGGCCACCT
Source organism: Actinomycetota bacterium (assembly GCA_009930425.1). Classification (GTDB taxonomy): domain Bacteria; phylum Actinomycetota; class Actinomycetes; order Actinomycetales; family Actinomycetaceae; genus UBA1383. Next base: position 42 of record RZYE01000516.1, read on the forward strand.
CCGGATCGAGGTTGTTCATGAGCATGCGCAGCGCCGCCTCCTGCGGCCAGCCGCGGGCAGTGAGTTCGAGCCCGCGTGGGGCGCGGACGGGCCGGGGGCCGTGCGTCGTGGTCATCGTCGATCCCTCCTCGCGGGCACGTACCCGCCTCACCCCATCGTGTCCCTCCGCGGGCCGTTGGTCCAGAGGTGGGACATCATGGCGAAATGACCGATCTCACCCTCATCCACATCGGAGACCTGCACGGCCACCTCGTCCCCCGCCCCAACATGCGCGGCGACGGCACCGGCGGACCGGAGGGCGGCCTCGCGCGGATGGCCACCCTCATCAAGCGCATCCGCGGCGAGCGATCGAACACCGTCCTCGTCAACACCGGGGACACCATCCAGGGCAGCGCCGAGGCCCTCTTCACGCGCGGCCAGGCCCTCGTGGACGTCGTGGACCGCCTCGGCGTCGACGTGTTCGCCCCCGGCAACTGGGACTACCTGTACGGCAAGGACCGCTTCCTCGAACTCTTCGGCCCGGGCACGGGACACGAGGGCGCCACCCTCGCCGCCCGGACGCGCTGGGGCGCTCTCGCGTCGAACGTCTACCACGCGGGAACGGAGGAGCTCCTCCTCCCGCCCACGGGCGTCCTCGCGGTCGCGGGCCTGCGCATCGGTTTCGTCGGCCTGTCCAGCGAACGCGCCATCAACGCGCTCGGCCCCTGGGTCACGGAGGGCATCACGTTCGCGGGTCACGCCCACGAGATTCCCCGTCACGTCGCGGCGCTCCGGAACGACGGCGTCGACCTCGTGGTCCTCGTCTCCGAGTTCGGGCTCGCCAAGAACGTCCTGATCGCGGAGGCCAACCCGGGCATCGACGTCGTCCTCTCCTCGGACATGCACGAGGAGACCCGGCAGGTGGTGGAGGCGTCCACCGGTGCCCTCGTCTCGGAGGTGGGCCAGGACGGCACCCGCGTCGGCGTCCTCGACCTGTCCGTCGACGACGACGGCGTCACCTCCTGGTCCTATGGCCTCCACGTCGTCTCGGACGATCTCGAGCCGGATCCCGAGGTCGCCGCCCTCGTCACGGAGGTTCGGCGTCCCTTCCTCGCCGAGGGTTTCCGGCCCCACCGGAACCCGATCAACGGTTCGTGGCTCACTCGCCCGATCGACGACGTCGTCGGCCACACGGCGGTCCCTCTCCACCGCAGCGGGTTCACCGACGACGCGTGGCCCGCCGTCATCGCCGGGACCTCCCACGACCTGATCGCGGAGGCACTCCGCAGCGAGGGCGGCGCCGACCTCGGCCACCTCCGCGGCTTCCGCTACGGCACGCACGTGGCGCCGGGTCCGATCCGGCTGGAGGACCT
>RZYE01000517.1 GCA_009930425.1 Actinomycetota bacterium
CCGGGCAGGCGGCGCGCCGTGCGGGCGCAGTCCATCGCGACGTCGCCGGCCCCGACGACGGCGATCCGCCGGCCGGGGAACGTGCCGCCGCCGTGGGTGGCCGCCAGGAAGTCCAGCGCGTCCACCACGTGCTCGCCGCCCTCGCGCACGGGGCTCACCCCGCCGCCCCAGGACCCGGTGGCCACGATGACGCGGTGGAAGCGGGTGCGCAGGCCGGCGAGGTCGTAATCGGGGTCGCACCCGAAGTGGAACACCACTCCCGCGGCCTGGGCGAGGCAGAAGTCGCGGCGGATCTGCTCCGGGGTGATGCGGAAGCTCGGGATGATGCGGGCCACGATGCCGTACGGGCCGTCCGCCTTCTCGAACACCTCCACGTTCAGGCCGTTGCGCCGGAGGAACAGCGCGGCGGCGATTCCGGCGGGGCCGGCGCCGATGACCGCCACGCGCGCCACCGGGCGGAGCGGCGCCGGAATGATCGCGCGCATGTAGGGCTGTTGGGCGGCGTCCGCGGCGGCGAGCTTCACGCCGCGGATGTCGATGGCGGTGTCGTAGTCCACGCGGGTGCAGTGGTCCCGGCACGGCTGCGAGCACAACACCCCAGTGATGGTCGGGGCCGTGTTGTCCCGGGCGATGAGCTCGAAGGCCTCGGCGTACCGCTGCTGCGCCACGAGGGTGAGGTACTCCGGGATCTGCTGCTCGATGGGGCAGCCGCCGTGCTCGCACGGGGCCGTGTAGCAGTCCGTGAGGGGCAGGGGGGAGGAGGTCTTGCGAGAGCCCACCTTCTCGCGGTGGCGCTTGTGGACCCGCTCGTCGGCGAGGACGCGGGCCACGAGGGCGTCCAGGGCGGCGACGTCGATCCCGTCGGCGTCCCGCATGGCGGTGGTGGCGAGGCCGGCGAGCTGGGTCAGGCGGGCGTAGCCGCCGGGCTTCAGCAGGGTGGTGGCGACGGTGACCGGCTGGATCCCGGTGGCCAGGATGTCCGCGACGTTCGTGGCGTCCGCGCCGCCGGAGTACGAGATCGGGAGGCGGCCGTCGAAGGCGTGGGACAGCTTCGCGGCGAGCGCGAGGGTCAGCGGGGCGAGCGCCCGGCCGGACATGTACATCTCCTCAGCGGGCAGTTCGCCGCGGGTGACGTCGTTCGGCAGCGTGTTGGAGAGCTTGATGCCGAAGGTGAGGCCGGCCGCCGCGGCACGGTCGGCGAGCCGACGGAACATGGGCACGGCGTCGTCGAACTGGAGGTCACCGCGGAAGTGGTGGTCGTCGAAGGTGATGTGGGAGTAGCCGAGGGAATCGAGGATGGTGCGGGCGGCGTCGTACCCCAGCATCGTGGGGTTGGCCTTGACGAACGTGTGGAGGCCCTTGTCGAGGAGGTGGGTGGCGATGCGCTCGAT
>RZYE01000518.1 GCA_009930425.1 Actinomycetota bacterium
AGGTGCGCCGAGCTCACCGTCGAGGTGGTGCCCCGGCTGCGCACCATGGAGCGGCTGCGCGACTACTGGGTGGAGATCAACCGGATCGAGAACGAGACGGACACGATCTACCGCAAGGCGATCGCCGACCTGTTCGACATGGACACCGACTCCCGCACGCTCGTGAAGCTCAAGGACGTGATCGGCACGCTGGAGGCGGCCGTCGACGCGTTCGAGCGGCTCGCCAACTCCGTGGAGACGATCGCCGTCAAGGAGGGCTGAGGCGTGGACCCGGTCGCGGTCGCGGTGGTCACGGTGGTCGTGGTGGCCCTCGCCTTCGGCTTCACGAACGGCTTCCACGACGCCGCGAACTCGATCGCCACCTCCGTCTCCACCCGGGCGCTCACCCCCCGCGTGGCGCTCGCGATGGCAGCGGCGATGAACCTCCTCGGAGCGATGCTCGGCACCGGGGTCGCCGAGACCATCGGGTCCGGCATCGTCGCGCCGCCCGGTGGCCTCGCCGGCCTGCTCGTGGTGCTCGCCGGCCTCGTGGGAGCCATCGCCTGGAACCTCGTGACCTGGTGGTTCGGGCTGCCGTCATCCTCGTCGCACGCGCTCATCGGTGGGCTGACCGGGGCGGGCCTCGCGTCGGCGACCACGGTCCACTGGGACGTGATCACCTCGCGGGTGCTGGTGCCCCTGGTGGTCTCCCCGCTCGTGGGCCTCACGCTCGCGTTCGCGCTCATGGTGGCCCTGATCTGGATCCTCCGCCGGGCAGGCAACCAGCGCACCACGCGCAACTTCCGCCACGCCCAGGCGATCTCCGCCGCCGCGATGGCCCTCGGCCACGGACTGCAGGACGCGCAGAAGACGATGGGCGTGATCGTGCTGGCCCTCGTCGCCGCCGGCTGGTCCGACGGCCCCTCGATCCCCCTCTGGGTGAAGCTCGCGGCTGCCGTCGCCATGGCCGCCGGCACGTACGCGGGCGGCTGGCGGATCATGCGGACCCTCGGCCGGCGGATCATCGAGCTGGATCCGCCGCGCGGCTTCGTGGCCGAGACCGTGGCCGCGTCGGTGCTCTACACGACGGCGTTCGTCTGGAGCGCCCCGATCTCCACCACCCAGACGATCACCGCCGCGATCCTCGGCGTGGGGGCCACGAGACGGGTCTCCGCGGTGCGGTGGGGCGTGGCGGGCAACATCCTCGTGGCGTGGGTGCTGACGCTGCCCGCCTCGGCGGGGGTGGGTGCCCTGCTCTACCTGGCGCTCCGTCCCCTGGCCTGAGAACCGGGATCTCAGCCGCTAGGCTCGGTGGTGGCACACCGAGTCGGAGGAGCAGCATGCGTACACCAGTCGTCATCGTCTCGATCGCTGCGCTCGCGGCGGGCCTGAGCGCCTGCGGGGACTCGGA
>RZYE01000519.1 GCA_009930425.1 Actinomycetota bacterium
CACACCAGGTGCCGCCGGAGACCTTCGAGCGGCTGGTGCGCACCAACATCCTCGGCACGTTCCACGGCTGCCGGGCTGCGCTGCCGGTGATGCTCGAGCGTGGCTCCGGGCACGTGGTGAACCTGTACGGGCGAGGTGCCACCAAGCCGGTGCCGCTGCAGAGCGCGTACGCCTCCTCCAAGGCGTGGGTCCGTACCTTCACCCGGACCGTGCAGCAGGAGGTGAGGGGCACCGGGGTGCAGGTGCACGGCTTCAACCCAGGACTCGTCATGACGGACATGCTGGGGGACGTGACCGTGGCGCCGGGGTACGAGCAGAAGGTCAATGCACTGCCCGTGGTGGTGGGGCTGTGGGGTCAGCTGCCCGATGTGGCCGCCGAGCCTGTGCTCGAGTTGGTCACAGGGGAGGCTGGCGAGTACCGGGACCTCACGCCGATGCGTGCGGTCACACGAGCCGCGCGGTCCGTGGCGGACGGGCGGCTGCGCAAGGACCGGCGGATGCCGATGCGGGTGACCGTCCTGGAGTGATCAGGCCTTTCTGGCCCATTTGAAGGCTGCGAACTGGCCGGAGATCCTTTCCATGAAGTCCGGGAGCCCGCCGGTGTAGTCGAGATCCCGCAGGCGGGCGTCGGCCTGCTCCGGGGTCAGCTTCCCGGACTGGACGTCCTTGATCGCGTCCATCCCCGCCTGGACCTTCGGGGGCAACTCCTTCACCCCGTAGTGCTGCATGGCGTACCCCTCCCGCACCCCCTCCAGGGAGTGCACCGCCTTGTCCGCCTGCTTGTACGCATCCAACACGTTGCCCTGGTGGTAGGACTCCGCCACCTTCGTCTCATACGTCTTGCCCAACCCATCCGGATCCAACAGGGTCGACCTGCCCTGCTTCACCAGATCCACGTTCGGGGTGACCTGCGTCTTCTCCCACGACCGGGTCCCCTCGTTCCACACCGTGCCCTGATCCGCCATGTCCACGCTCGCCTCCCCGTGGTACATGTCCGTGGCCAACTGCTGGTGATCCTTCGCCCAGTCCCGCGCCCCCTGCGCATCAGCCGGACCCCCGGTCTCCTCCGCGAAGATCTCCATGCTCTTCTGCGCCCACGCCTCCTTCTTCAACTCGATGAACCGCCGGTTGCCCTGCCCGTCCGTGACCACGTACCCGGCCCGGTAATCCCGGTCCACCCCATCCTTCGTCCCGAAACTCTCGATCTCCACGGTGCGGCCCTCCGCCTCCGGCACATTCGCCTCGATCCACTCCACCAGGCGCTTGTCATGCCCGTCATAGATCTGCTGTCGCGTCTCGTGGAACTCCTTCCACAGATCCGGACGCGCCTTCTTCAACTCCCGCATCGCATCCGGATCCCGCAGCACCTGCTCCACCGTGCCCTTCGAG
>RZYE01000520.1 GCA_009930425.1 Actinomycetota bacterium
GCCGGCCGGGACGATGACTTCCACCGCGGGGACAGCGCCTACGACCGCTACTACGGCGATCCCACGATCACCCCGAACCCGTGCCTCGGCCCCATCGACAAGGGCCCGTACTACGCCGTCAAGGTGGTCCCCGGGGACCTCGGCACGTGCGGCGGCGTCCGCGCCGACGGCCTCGCCCGGGCCCTGCGCCCCGACGGGACCGTCATCGAGGGCCTCTACGCGTCCGGCAACGCCGCGGGCAACGCCTTCGGCCGCGTCTACCCCGGCCCGGGTGCGACTGTCGGACAGGGCATCACCTACGCCTGGATCGCCGCCCAGCACGCCGCCGGGAACCTGGCGTCGTAGGCCGCCCAACGGCGATGGGCCGACGACGACGGTCCAGCGCCACTACGGGGGTGTCTCGTTGCGTTGGCCGCGGCCCCCGACGCGCTGCTGGGCAACCGGGTCAAGATCGCAACGACTCGCTCACCCTGGCTGCGGTCGGCCGGTGTAGGCAACGCCGAGCCGGAACACGGCCCACAGCACGCCGGTCACGGCGGTGGCGATGAGCACCAGTCCCATGTCGGGCTGGAAGAGACTGATCGTGGCGATCGGTGACCCCAGCAGGCTCGGCACCAGGAAAAGTACGACCCACGCCGCACCAAGCGTGGTGAGCAACGGGAACCACAGGCTGAACAGGCCCGGGACGCCCGAGCTGGTCTTGGCACGTATCGCAGCGCGGTGACGCCACGCCCAGGCCATGCTGACCAGGTAGAGGACCGGCAGGAGCGCCAGCCCGGCGAACAGGGCCTTCTGGTTCAACCGGGAGCCCTCACCGCTGTAGTCGAGCCCCAACGCCTCGGCGGTGATCCCGTTGCGCAGCTGGGCTGTCTCCCCGAAGCCGACTCCGCTGCCGCCGTTGACCAGCACCACTACCCCCGTGTCCTCGCCGGGAACCATCGTCGCGAGCGTCTCGCCCCCAGGGATCGAACCGGAGTGCCACACGGTCCTGCGGCTGGAATCAATGAACCAGCCAAGGCCATAGAAGGTCGCGGCTCCGCCGGCCGGACGCATCATCTGCGCCTTCCCCTCGGCGCTCAGCACATCATCCTCGCCATTCATCATGACCTGCATGTAGCGCGCCAGGTCGTTCGCGCTCGCGATGATCCCTCCCTGCGGGGCCGTTCCCCGGTCGGTCGTGTTCTCAGTAAGCGGTCGCTTTGTCCAGAACCAGGGCGTGTGCCCGGTCGCGATGGATTCGTGCATCTCCCCGTCGGCGACGAAGCTGTTCTCCATCCCGACAGGCTCCAGGATGTTGGTCGCCACATAGGACTGGTACTCCTGCCCGCTCACCACTTCGATCACGCGCCCAAGGATCTGGTAGTTCGTGTTCGAGTACTCCCACATCT
>RZYE01000521.1 GCA_009930425.1 Actinomycetota bacterium
TGTCACGGCCTCAACTACCTGAGGCCGTGACACTGTCTCACTGATCGGACGGATCCGTAGGGACCTGGGGGTCGTTGGCGCGCGGTGAGCATTCCCGCGGGAGCGTTGCCTTCGGAGCAGCCGCAATCACCCCCGAGCTAACCGCCACCACCCCCGGTCAACCATCACCGGCTGCTCGGCCCCACCGCCACCACACCCAGGGCTACCCCAACCACCACCGGGGTTGCGGCCGTACGAGAGCTGCTGCCATCGCAGCCTTCCGTTCTCATCTACTGAGACGGTGTCACGGGCTGAGGAGCCTGGGGCCGTGACACATTTCGTGGGTGTGGCCACTGGTCGCCACCGTGGGCACAACTGTCGCCTGCCCCGAGAGCTCGCGCAGCGTCGCACACTGGTCAGATGCGCGGGGCCGAACGCTTCCACAGGTCGGTGACCACCGCAGCGTCTTCCACAGGCATCGCGCGGCCGATGGCCGTCGTCGTCGAGCCTCTGTCAGGCTCACGATGTCCGATGCCCGCCGCCGCACCGAGGTGAACGCCATGCCCCCGAGGCCCTCGTGATGGAGATCCTTCGCCCTCTCCCATTCCCACTCTTCCCGCGGCTGTTCCCCGCCCTGTTCGCCGTCTGGGTCATGGAGGAGGGGATCTATGCCCCGGATGACGAGGATGACGAGGATGACGACGACGTCCCTCCGGGTGGCAGCGTCCCTCCGGGTGACGCGCGCCCAGCACCCGCCACGCCACGTCGCCCACTCTCCGCCCGCACCCGCCGCACGATCTCGATCCTGTTCCGGCTGCTCGACACCCGCGCAGCCGGCGACTTCCCCCAACTCCTCACAGATCCTCGACAGGTCAGCGACATCCTCGACGGGCTCCTCCGGTCACGTATCACCTGTGACGATCTGGAGCACGTCGCCGTGCTCCGCGATCATCTCTGCACAGCCGTCACCACCCCGGACATCCTCGACGTCCACGATCTCCTCAACGAGCTCGCCCTCCAGCACGGCGTCACCCCGCAGATCGACGGCGACGGCCACCTCACCCACACCACCGCCTTCGCCGACGTCGCCTCGGACGTGGCCGCCGTCGTGGTCCCCACGGTGATGGAGCTCCACGCCCGCGGGTGGGCGGATCGGGTGCGCGAGTGCGCCGCCCTGGACTGCTGGACGCTCTTCCTGGACCTGTCGAACGGCGGGCATCAGCGTCACTGCACGGCCACCTGCGCTGCCCGCGAGCGCACGCGCCGCCGTCGTGGGCGCCCGCGCCACGCCACCCGCGGCCCCGGCCCGGCCCTAGACTCGAGGGGTGACGGCTGAGTCGCCCCACCGCGAGGCCCTCCTGAGACGCATCCGGGAGGCCGTCATCGGCGACGACCAGGTGATGCCCGG
>RZYE01000522.1 GCA_009930425.1 Actinomycetota bacterium
ATGACCCTGCCCACCACCCTGCTCGAACCGCTCGTCCGCGCCGCCCTGGCCGAGGACCTCGGCGCCGCCGGGGACCTCACCACGGACGCGATCGTCCCCACGGACCACACCTCCACGTTCCGCGTGGTGGCGCGGCAACCGGGCGTCATCTCGGGCGTCGGGGCCGCGTCCCTCGCCTGGACCCTCCTCGACCCCGCCGTCACGGTGACCGTCCACCGTGGCGAGGGCGCGGTGGTGGCGAGCGGCGACGTCGTCGCCGAGGTGGCAGGGCCGACGCGCGCGCTGCTGACCGGCGAGCGGGTCGCGTTGAACCTGCTCGGCCACCTGAGCGGGGTGGCGAGCGCGACGGCGGGGCTGGTGGCCGCCGTCGCCCACACGCGCACCCGGATCGCGTGCACCCGGAAGACCACGCCGGGGCTGCGGGCGCTGGAGAAGGCCGCGGTCCGGGCCGGGGGCGGGGTGAACCACCGTTTCGGGCTGCACGACGCCGTCCTCATCAAGGACAACCACGTCGCTGTGGCGGGCAACCTGCCGGAGGCGATCCGCCGGGCGCGCGCGAACGTGGGGCACCTCGTGTCGATCGAGTTCGAGGTGGACACCCTCGAGCAACTCGCGTCAGTGCTCGCCGAGCCGGACCTCGTGGCCGCCTGCCGGGTGGTGTTGCTGGACAACATGGGGCCCCGGGCGCTGGCCGAGGCCGTGGCCATGGTGGACGGCCGGCTCGTGACCGAGGCCTCCGGGCGCGTCACGGCCGAGACCGCGCCGGCGCTGGCGGAGGCGGGCGTGGACCTCATCTCGGCGGGATGGATCACCCACTCCGCGCCGGTGCTGGACCTCGGGCTGGACGACGCCCCCGAGCAGGACGCGAGCTGACCGCTACTGCGAGCCCTCCCGCATCAGGAGGACCGAGGCGGAGGTGCCACCGCCCTCCTGGTGCGGCGTCCCGGTGATCGTGATGGTCACGCCCTCGCCGCTCCCAGCCACCGTGAAGCTCGTGACGTCGTTGATCGTGTTCTCGATCTGCTGTTCGAGCGTGTACCCGAGCGACGGCACCAGGTCCACGTAGTGGTCGAACAGCTCGTCCGTGGCGCGGTCGGTGACGAACGAGACCATGTCCATCGCGCCGTCCCCGGAGGCGATCGTGGAGGACGTCTCGATGGTGGCGCCGTCGGGGACAAGCTCGGCGGGGAAGCCCTCGGGAAGGTCGCTGCCCCCGAAGGAGAAGGTGGCGTCCCCGTCCTCACCCTCCACGGTGATCGACCCTGACTCGCCCTCCTCGTCGATGTCAATCTCGACGTCGCCGCCCGCCGTTCCCAGCGCGCCCTCGACCTGGCGTTCCACCACTTCCTCGGCGATCTGCTCGCCGCAACCCGCGAGTGCGAGTGCG
>RZYE01000523.1 GCA_009930425.1 Actinomycetota bacterium
GCCCAGCCGGGGGTGTCGAAGGAGTCGGCGGCGAACCAGCGGGCGGCGTCGCCGGCGAGCGGCTCGGTGGCCTCCTCCGTGAGGTACTCGCCCTCCGCGGCGGCGGAGTCCCGGGGGAAGGACCCCACCCGGAGCTCGGCCCGCGGTTCCACCGGCACGGGGGTGAAGTCCTGGTCGTAGGCCACCGAGCCCTCCGGCAGCTCGGGCGCGGCGTGGCAGACGGCCGTGGTGGCCCCCGCGGGTACCTGGACGGAGCGGACCACCTGACCGGCCGCGCCGTCGTCCGCCCGGGGCGGGTACTCGCCCGCCGGGAACTCGGTGGCGGCGTACACCGCGCCCCCGGTGGCGCCGAGGAGCAGGAGGGCGCTGCCACTGCGGAGGAGCTTGGCGAGGGCGGTCATCACTCCACCTCCCGGCGGCGTCGGATCGGGATGGCGAGGAGGGCGACGGCGCCGATCACCACCACCTGGGCGATCAGCCAGGGCAGGCGCAGCGGCGGGGCGTGGGTGAGGCGCAGCTCGCCGCTGCCGGGCGGGACGACGAAGGCCTGCCGCCAGTCCGACGCGGTCGGGGCGAGGGCGACGCCGTCGATCGTGGCGTGCCAGTCGGGGTCGGTGCGCTCGGCGAGGACGAGGGTGCGCCCGGCGGGGCCGGAGGGGATCGTGGCGCTCGCGCCGACCGGGTCGGCCGGGAGGGGGCCGAGCACCGTGCCCTCGTGGTCCACGAGGGTGAGGCGGGCGATGGCCTGGGCGGCGGAGTCACGGCCGTCGGTGGCCACGCGCCAGATGACGCCGGAGGGGTTCTCGGTGACGCGGGCGAGGCCGGGGGTGGCGTCGAGGCGGGCGACCAGTTCGGTGCGGGCCGAGTCGAGCCCCTCCGCGGCGGGTGGGACGAGCACCACGCCGATGGCGTGGGCGGCGAGCGCTTCCCCCGTGCCCGTGGCGGAACCCGCCGCCATCGCAGCGACGACACCGGCGAGCGCGTCCGCGGCGTCGTCGCCGGTCTGCGCGGGCTCACCGGTGAGCGGGTCGGCGACCGCACGGGCCGCCGCCATGGTCGAGGTGTGCTGGAGCTGCTCGCCCTCGCCGCGCCACAGGTCGGCCTCGACGGCGCCGTCGTCGCGCACCTCGAGGGCGAGGGCGCGGGTGCGGTCGGCGCTGGCGCGCGCCTGGTCGGCCAGGGCGGGGGTGGCGTCGGGGCGGGCGGGGCCGAGGAGGCGCAGGTCGGGGACCGGGCCGAGCGTCCCGACGAACCACGTCGCGATCGCCACGGCCGCGGCGAGCCCGCCGAGACCCGCGAGGAGAGCGGCGGAGAGGTGACGCCAGCCGAAGGAGTGCCGCGCGAGGACGTCGCGGACGCCGTCGGCGCCGCTCAGGGCAGCCGTGAG
>RZYE01000524.1 GCA_009930425.1 Actinomycetota bacterium
GGGGTGGTGTCGGCCGGGTCCTCGCGCAGCACGGTGAGGACGGTGCGCAGTTCCTCGGCGGCCGCCTCGGCGGTGCCCCTGATGACGGCTGCGGACTGCCAGGCGCGGGTGGCGTCGAGGTCCTCGCGGTACTCCAGGGCCCCGGCGTGCAGCGAGATGAGTGCGAGGTGGTGAGAGAGCGAGTCGTGCATCTCGCGGGCGATGCGGGTCCGCTCCGCCTGCCGGGCGCGGGCGGCGAGGGCCTCCTGGCTCGCCCGGGCGGCTTCCGCCTCTTGGCGCAGCGACCGCACCAGGTCCCGCCGGCTGCCCCGGTACAGGCCGATCAGCACAAGGAACGCGATCAATCCCATCACCAGCAGCACGTCGACCAACGCGAGGGCGGGTTGAACGAGCCACAGGTTCACCGCGGCGGCCACCAGCATGACCGCGGACGTCAGGCCGATCCAGGACCACCGGCGGCGGCCCGCGATCGAGACGAGGGACCCGGCGGCGGGGACGATCGCCGCCCCGGAGATTGACGAGAGGGCGATCGCCCCGACTGCGGCGCCCACCGCTCGGCGCTCGCGGGCGGCGTCGTCGTCCTCGCGCCGCAGGACCCGGGTGAACAGCACGATCGCCGCAACCCCGAGGATCGGGTCGAGGGCGGCGAGGGTGAGGAGGAGCGGCTCGCGCGCCGGATCCACCGCACTGGCCTCCGCCAGAATGCCCCAGGAGATGAAGGTGGCGACGGCGCTCAGCACCGTCACCAGTGCCACGAGCGCGATCCGGCGATGGCCGGCCACGGGGCGGGCGGAAGGCTCGTTCACACCACCACCCTAGGATGCGACGCTGCGGGCGCCCATCGGCCGAAAGGATGACCGCGGACCATCCCATCGGCGCCGAGCGCGATCCTGATGCCCGATGCCGGGGTGCAGGGCCGCCGTCGCACGATGGTTGGCATGAGACAGATCGCACACCCGGCCCCGGCCGCACCGGACACGGTTGGCCCGGACGCCACCACCGCCTCGAATACCGAGGTGGTCGCAGCCGAATCGGACCTCGCACACCTCCCCTACCACCGGCTCGCGCGGGGCTTGCCGAATCACCGTTGGTGGCGGCCGCTCGCTGTCGTGGGTGTGGCAGTCCTCGCCTACGCCGGGATGATGGTCCCGATCCTTCTGGGGTTGGTCATCGCCACTCTCGCGGATCCGGACGTGGCAGATGCGGTGGACCGCGTCCTGGGGGGCACGGACATGCACGATCCCGCCACGTTTCTCTTCGCACTGAGTTCGATCGCCCTGCTCTATCCCGCCGTCGCGTTCGGAGTGCGCGTGGGCGGGCGCCGAAGTGCCGCCACGCTGTCCTCCACGGTCGGAGGTCTTCGCTGGCCGCTCCTCGGCCGGTCG
>RZYE01000525.1 GCA_009930425.1 Actinomycetota bacterium
GGCGCAGGGCGGCCACCGCCACCCCGCCGTCGCCACCCCGGCCGATCGTCTGGGCGCCGCGGGGCTGGGAGGTGGCGGTGTCGTCGGCGGCCAGGGCGAGGAGCTGGAGCCACGCCCGCAGCCGGTGCTTGGGCGCCAGCTTCGAGAAGACCACGCGGACCACGCCGCCGCCGTGCAGCCCGCCCACCGTGCCGCCGAGCACGACGTCGCCGAGCGTGATCGTGACGTCGCGGGCGTCCGCCGGACCGGTGCCGAGTACCGGTGCGGCGGCGCGGAGGAGGTCGACGACGTCGGCCCCCACCTCCCCGAGGGGAGCGTCCCCCAGCGGGCCGGGTGGGACCCCGCCGCGGGCCCGTTCCGCCGCCAGCGCCCGGTCGAGGGGGGTGCCGGCGGCGACGGCGCGCAGGACGCGGTCCCCGACCTTCCAGCGGTCGAGGGCCTCGAGGCTGACGGGCAGCGACTCCGGCGGGTCCTCCTCCTCGCGCGTGGTGGTGAGTTGGAGCCGGGTGCGGAGGAACTGGCGGGCCGGGTGCTCGACGAAGCGGATGAGGGAGTCCAGGTCGAGGGTCGTGAGGTCCTCCGCCGGGAGGGGCTCCGGCAGGAACGGTGGGGGCGGGGGACGGTCCCCGCGGAGGGCGTGGGCTCCGGCGAGGGCGGCGGCGTCGAAGGAGAAGGGCGCGGGGGTGAAGTTCCGGGCGTCGAAGGGCTGGAGCGGGTGGCGGGTGACGACGTCGTGGTCCGGGGCCATCCGCCGCACCTGGTCGAGGAGCTCGCCCACCGGGACCGCCGGCGGGCGGGTGGCGCCGGTGCGCTCGTCCGCCCCGGTGTGGAGGATGACGAGGGTCTCGCGCGCGGCGAGGATCGCGTCGAGGAAGAGCTGCCGGTCCTCGGCGCGGGCGTCCCGTTCCCCCACCAGCGGGGTCCGGCCGAGGATGTCATCCCCGTCGGTGCGGGCGGCGCGGGGGAACACGCCGTCGTCCATCCCGAGCAGGATCACCACCCGGTGGGGCACGGAGCGCATCGGCACCATCGTGCAGACCGTGAGGTGGCCGGTGCGGAAGTTGGTGCGGGACGGCCGCGGCTCGAGCGCGGGGCCGAGGAGGGCGCGGACATCCGTGAGGCGCAGCTCGGTGGTGGGGGCGTGGGCGCCGGCGTCGGTGACGGTGCGGGCGAGGAGGCGGCGCAGGTGGGCGAACTGCCACTCGTCGCGTGGGGCGAGCGCGGTCAGCGCCTCGACGGCGCAGCCGAGCGCGTCCGTCCACGCCGCCAGCGGCTGTGGTCCCGCCAGGGCGGCGACGGCGTCGCCCAGCAGCGTCACGTACTCGGCGAGCCGGCCGGCGAGGTCCACGTCGGTGGAGTCCACGTCGTCCAGGGGCAGGACGCC
>RZYE01000526.1 GCA_009930425.1 Actinomycetota bacterium
GTCGAGCTTCTCCTGGACGGTGCGCCGCAGGGTGAACCCGGTCTCCTGGACCACCCGGGTGAGGATCCGGGCCGCCACGAGCGCCGCGAGGGCCGCCCCCAGGTAGAGCGCGAGGACGGTGAGGACGATCTGGCCGAGCAGCGCGAGGTCGATGCCCTGCCCGGGGACGAAGTCGACCGCCGACATCAGGTCGGCGAGCTGGGACTCCCCCGACGCCCGGAGGGCGGCCACCGCCTCCTCCTTGGTGACGCCGGCGGGGACCATCCGGCCCACCACCCCGGCGAAGATGACGTTGGTGGCGTCCCCGAGGACCTTCGGGCCGAGCACGTTGAGGAACACGGAGAGCCCCGTGGCCAGCACGACGGCGGCCAGCCGCAACCGGTGGGGGTGCAGCGTGCCGAGGAGCCGGTTGAACGTGGCCCGGAAGTCCTTCACCTTCCGGGTCGGGTCGACCACCCGGCCACCCGGGCCGACTCCCGGACCGCCCCGCGGTCCGTGCGCCCCGCTCATGCCGCCTCCTCCGCGGAGAGCTGGGAGAGGACGATCTCGCGGTACGTCTCGCACCGCTCCATCAGCTCGGCGTGCGTTCCGATCGCGGCAACCCGGCCGTCGTCGAGGACCACGATCGAGTCGGCGCCGCGGATGGTCGCCACGCGCTGCGCCACGATGAGGACCGCCCGGCCTGCCAGCACCGTGCGCAGCGCCGAGCGGAGCCGAAGGTCGGTGGAGTAGTCGAGGGCGGAGAAGGAGTCGTCGAACACGGTGAGGTCCGCCTTGCGGACCAGCGCCCGCGCGATGGTCAGCCGTTGGCGCTGCCCGCCGGAGAAGTTCCTGCCCCCCTGCTCCACCTGGGCGCCCAGGCCCTCCGGCAGCCGCCGGACGAACTCGCTCGCCTGGGCGGCGTCGAGGGCGGCCCACATCTCGTCCTCGGTGGCGTCGGGCCGCCCGAGCCGCAGGTTGGAGGCGATGGTCCCGGAGAACAGGAAGGTCCGCTGGGGCACGAGGGCGATGCGGCGGCGCAGCTCTCCGAGGTCGAGATCGCGCAGCGGTGTCCCTCCGGCCTCGACGGCGCCTCCCGTGGGGTCGATCAGCCGCGGCAACAGGTTCACCAGCGTCGTCTTGCCGGCACCGGTGGACCCGACGACGGCGGTGGTGGTGCCGGGCGTCAGCGTCAGGGTGACGTCCGTGAGGACGTCGTGCTCGGCACCCGGGTACCGGAACGTCACCGAGCGGAACGCGAACACGAGCGGATCGTCCGGGAGGGCCGCCGGCGCTGCCGGGGATGCGATGGCCACCTCCGCGCCGAGCACCTCCTGCACGCGGTCCGCGGACACCTCGCCGCGGGGGACGATCATGAACATCATCGTCGCCATCATCACGGAC
>RZYE01000104.1 GCA_009930425.1 Actinomycetota bacterium
CCCGCGGGCCTGACGTTCAAGATCTACGTCAGCGCGCTGGGTGGGCTCAACATCGACCTGATCAACCGGGTGCCCACCACCGAGATCCGCCTGCTGCGCCGCCTCGTCCGGGACGACCGCACCCGGGGCATCGGGCCGGAGGAGACCTTCTCGCAGTGGGACAGCGTGCGCCGCGGGGAGTACGAGTACGTCTTCCGCTTCCAGGAGGACGCGGACGTCATGTTCAACACCTCGCTGTTCTACGAGCTGAACGCACTGCGCTGCTTCGCCGAGCCCGTGCTCGGCCGGATCCCGGACTCCAGCCCCCACGCCGCCACCCGGGACCGGCTGGCCAACCTGCTCGGCTTCTTCGAGCCCATCGACATCTCCACCGTGCCGTTCAACTCCATCCTGCGGGAGTTCATCGGCGGCAGCCTGTACGAGGACTGACGCCTCACCCCGTGAGGGCCGCGAGTTCCTCGTCCATCTCGGACCGGGTGAGCACGCCGAAACGCACCGAGCGGACGATGCCCTCGCTGTCCACGAACCAGTGCACCGGCACGCCCACCACGTGGTACCTCGCGGAGATCTCGCCCCGCGGATCGGGGACGTGCACGAACGTGGTGCCGAGCCTCTCGGCGTAGGCACGCACCGTCGCGGCGTCCTCGGACAGGTACACCATCACCACCTCGACCCCCGGCGTGGCCTCGTGGGCCGCCTGCATGTCCGGCGCCTCCACGCGGCAGGACGCGCACCACGTGGCCCCGAACGTCAGCCACGCCGGCCGCCCGGCGAGGGCCGCGAGGGACACCTCGGCGCCGTCGACGGCGGTCCCGGCGAAGTCCGGCGCCGGCTCCCCCACGGTGGCGAGCGCCGCCTCGTTGCCAGTGGCCGTCGCGTCCGCCGGCACCTCCGCACACCCCCCGAGCGCGACGACGGCGAACGCCAGGGCCAGCGCGGCCGTCACCCAGCCACCCGGTCTCCTATCCATAGGAGTGCAGGCCGCCGAAGAAGTGGTTCCCGAAGTAGGAGAACATCACGGCGGCGAAGCCGAGAACGAGCAGCCAGGCGGCGCGCTTGCCCCGCCAGTCCCGGACCACGCGGGCGTGCAGGTAGGCGGCGTAGATCAGCCACGTGACCAGTGCAGCGGTCTCCTTGGGGTCCCATCCCCAGTAGCGGCCCCACGCGGTGTCCGCCCACAGCGCCCCGAGGATGATCATGACGGTCAGGAGCGGGAAGGTGACCACGGTGCCGCGGTAGCCGATCTCGTCGAGCTTGTCGTAGGACGGCAGCTTCCAGCCCACGTGCGGCTTCAGCAGGTACAGCACGGCGGCACCGAAGCTCACGCACGCCGCACCGTAGGACAGTGCGGCGGTGAGCACGTGCAGGGTGAGGAGCACGCTGTTCTGCAGGGCGGGGATCAGGGGGGAGGGCTCGGCGTCCTGCGTGGTGGCGTACAGCATGAGCGCCAGCACCACCGGCAGCACCGCGAGCGCGATGGCGCGCAGGTCGTACCGCCAGTCGAACCACGCGAAGGCCAGCGTGATGCCCCAGGCGAACGAGATCGCGAACTCGTACTGGTTGGCGAACGGGGCGTGGCCGGTGGCCAGGGTGCGCAGCACGAGGGCCGCCGTCAGGAAGGCGACCGCGAGCCACACCATCCGGCTGGCGTACCACCCGGCGCCGCGAGCCGGCGCGGCAGAGGGCACCGCGGCGGGGGCGGCGTCGTCGCCGTCGGTGTGCGCGCCCCCGGCACGTGCGGCCCCGGCACGGACCAGCGCAGGGGTGCGACGCCGTCGGCTGGCGGACGCGACGACGGCGGCGTATCCGACCAGGGCGAGCGCGACGAGGATCGCGGCCACCACGAGGGCGTACTGGGAGAGCTCGAACATCAGGAGTCCTCTCTGGGCAGGCCGCCGAGGGCGGCCACCATCTCGTCGAACCGTGCGCGGAAGGCCGGGTCGGGCCGGTCGGGGGAGGCGATCCGCACCTCGCTGCCGGTGCCGGCGGGCAGCACCCGCACCCACAGGCGCCGGTGCCGGAAGAACATGGAGGCGCAGGTCCCGAGCATCAGGAGGACCGAGCCCGCCCACACCCACGCGGCACCGGGGTCGCGGGAGACGATCAGGCCGGTGTACTGCTGCTCGCGCTCGAACGTGTAGGTGAGGTCCCCGATGGTGGCCGGCGTTCCCTGGGCCACCACCTGCGAGGCGATCGGCTGCATCTCCCCGAGCGGGTAGGCCTCGATGCGGGCCTCCCCCGCACCGATCGTCCGGTCCGCCTGGCCGGAGGACGCGGTGATCACGAACACCTCGAGCCCGGGGTCCTCGAGCGTGACGATGCCGTAGGTGTACAGCCCGTCCTCGGTGGTCCACCGGAGCGGGACACCGGCGTCGTGGAGGACGGTCCCGTCCGCGTCCCTGATCGAGACCTCCGCCGCGATCCCGAAGAAGGCCTGGTTGAACGTGACCCCGCCCCAGGTGAGCGGCTGGTTCACCCGGATCGTCTGCGCCGCCACCTGCTCGCCGTCCTCGAACAGGACCACGTCGCTCGCGTAGTCCTTGGGAGTGCCGTCGGGGTGGTACTGATCCCGGAAGGCGGTGACCTCGAGGGCGAGCCCGGTCTCGTGGCCGACCTCCGCCGTCGAGCCGACGCTGACCGTGAACGCCGGTTCCTCGAAGCCGAGGTTGGAGGTGATGAGCACGCCGATCAGGATGATCACGAACGCCACGTGGGCCACCACGGTGCCGAACGGCGCGAACCGGTACCTGTCCGCGTAGAGGCCCTTCCCCGGGCCGTTCGGGTCCTCGAGCACGCGGAAGCGGCGCAGCATCGTCCGGACCCGCTCCACTGCCTGCTCCGGCGGCTCCGCCACGGTCACCGTGCGGTGGAGCCGGCCGTGCTCGAAGAAGGAATCGCTCACGTGGACGTGCGGCTGCGTGGCCGCCCGCCACAGGAGGGGTGCGCGGTGCGCGGAGCAGGCGAGGATGCTGAGCGCCAGCAGGCTCGTCACCGCCATGAACGGGATGGAGGAGAACATCCGGAAGATGCCCAGTGCGCTCAGGATGTCCGTCCACCCGCGGTACCGGGGCCGGACCGATTCCAGCCAGCTGGCATAGGCCTCGGGGTTGTCGCGGATCCCGGCCGGGGCCTGGGCGAAGAGCACGCCCAGCAGGGTGAGCACCACCATCGCGAGGATGAGGGCCAGCCCGGTGCGCTTGTCGTGGAGGAAGGCGTAGATGCGGCGAGGCACGTCGAGGGGAGCGATGTCCTCCTCGACCGGTGGGCGGGTCTCGACAGCCATGGGGTCAGTCCTCCTCGCCGGCGAGCCGGTCCAGGTGGGCGGCGGCGGTCTCGGCGAGCGGGGAATCGGGGTCGATCTCGATCACCCGCGCCCACGCCTCCTCCGCCCGATCCGCCTGGGGTGGGTCCATGCTCAGGTACAGGAAGCCGAGGTTGTAGTGCACCTCGGCGAGCTCCGGGGCGAGGTCGGCCGCCACGCCCCAGTGTTCCTCGGCGCCCTCGAGGTCCCCGAGGCCGAAGAGCGCCACCCCGAGGGAGAGCCGTGCGTCCACGTCCCGCGGGTCCAGCTCGACGATCCGCTGCTGCCACTCGGCGGCCGCCTCGAAGTCCCCGGCCTGGTGGTGGAGCGCGCCGAGTTCCCGCATCGACTCGACATCGCCGGGATCCGCGGCCACGGCCGCCTCCAGGGCGTCCACCTGCGCCTGCCCGGGGCCCGACGCCGCCGGAGCCGGCGCCGTGTCCGCCGCGGTGTCCCCTGGGACACCGCCCATGAAGTAGATACCGAGGACCACCCCGACCCCCACCAGCACCGCCAGCACCGGCCGAAGATGGCTCGGCCCGCCGGTGCCCCGGGCGGAGGGAGTCGGGTGCGGGAGGTCCGCGCCGTCGTCGTCGATGAGGACGTCGGTGACGTCGGCGCCCTTGACACCCGCCGAGACGCCCTCGACGGCGTCAAGGTGGGCTGTGAGCTGGTCGCGGACCGCCCGGATCTCGTCCGGCGAGGCGTCGGAGAGGCCGAGCGACTCGAGGACCCGATCGGGCGCGCGCGGGCCGACGGACGGCTCGTCGTCGCGTCGTGTCATCGCTCACCCCGGTGTGACGGCCCGGGCGCCGTGCCCGGTTCCTGAATCCTCGCATTCGGGCCGGGGAAATTCTGGGGCTTTGTTCCCACCGGGCAGTGGCTACTCCTCGCCCTCCTCCTCCGCGGCGGCCGTGCCGATCAGGGTGTAGGACTCGGTCTCCTTGCCGAGCAGGGCGAGTTGACCCTTCCGGGAGGCGTCGGTGACGTCGTTCATGATCCGGATGGAGTAGGCCGGGGCGTGGAAGCCGCGCGAGTTCTCGGACACCGAGTAGTCGAGGAAGAAGCTGGCCTTCTTCTGGTAGTCCCGGGCGAGGTCGATACGGGCCTGGTCCGTGCCGTCCGCCGTGGCGGCCTCCAGGTCCTCCACCAGCGCGACGAAAGCGTCGAAGGCAACGTCCTTGGCGTGCTCGTAGCGCTCGTGGATGCCGTCCACCCGCTCGCGCATCTCGTCCGCCGTGGCGTTGTGGCAGGTGAGGCACGAGCTGTTGATCGTCTCGTCGCTGCGCATGGGGCTCGCCACCTGGTGGTTGGAGACCTTCATCGCACCCTCGCGGGTGTACGCCATGTGGCAGTCCGCGCAGGTCACGCCGGCCTGGGCATGGATGCCCTGGCTGAAGGTCTCGAAGTCGGGGTGCTGAGCCTTCACGATGGTGGCGCCGGTCAGCGCGTGCTCGAAGTCCGTGAAGCCGAGCTCGTCGTAGTACTGCAGGGCGTTGTCCACCGTGAGGCCGTGGTCCCACGGGAAGGTGAGGGTCTTGCCCTCCCCGGCGAAGTAGTACTCGATGTGGCACTGCGCGCAGGTGTAGGTGCGCATGTCGATCGCCGAGGCGTCCCGGTTGACGTCGTAGTCCGCCACGCCCTGGCCGGCCATGTACTCCTTCATCCCCTCGATGAAGGCCGGGCGGGTGATCCTCAGGTCCATCGTCTCCGGGTCGTGGCAGTCGATGCACTGGACGGGGTGCTCCGCGTAGGAGGTGGCCTCCTCGTAGGACATCTTGTTCATCGCGGCGAAGCCGGCCATCGTGTCCCCGTCACCGAGCTCGTCCATCACGGTGACCGTGGAGGCGTGGCAGTTCAGGCAGGCGCCGGGCTGGTCGCGCTCCAGGACGCGCCGGGTGGTGCGCTGGTCGAGGAGCATCCACTCGTGGCCGCGGGGCTCGCGGTAGTCGATGGCGAAGGCGTATCCCTGCCACATGGTGACGAGCCGCGGGTCGGCCTCGAGCTTGCTCTCCGCGGTGAACTCCCGCGGGTCCTCCGCGGTGGGCTCACGGGTCACCTTCTCGTCCTCCGGCATCTCTGCCGTGGCCGTGAACGCCTCGTACTGCACCGGGAAGTTCTGACCCCACACGGAGGCGTCGGCCACCGTGTCGTCCACCTCCACCACCTTCTGGAAGGCCACGTCCGCCTCGGAGCGCCGCTCGAAGATGTTGAGCAGGAGCGTCAGGACCCCGGCTGTGACCAGGGCCCCCGCGACGAAGAAGACGGCGAGCGGCAGCCAGTTCGGTCGCTTGCGTTGCTCGTTTTCCATTGTCATCACTCCATGTGCCCGACGGTTGAGTGGCATCTCGTGCAGGAGACGGTCTGATCGGCGGGGACCGCCGCGTGGAGCATGTCCGTCATGTTGCCGTGGCAGTACAGGCAGGCATGCTCGGTGATCTCGAGGTTGTGCTCCCGGATCTGGATGTTGTCCGGGTAGTCCCCGGTGGTGAACTTCACGGCGTGCCAGAAGCCGTTGTCCGCCTTGTTGACGTACTTCGCGACGATGTCATCGTGGGGGGCATGGCAGTCGTTGCAGGTGGCCACCGCCTGGTGGCTCGACTTGCTCCACGCCTCGTAGTGGTCGGCCATCGCGTGGCACTGCGCGCACGTGGCCGGGTCGCTCCCGAAGTACGCGAACCCGTTGGCGTAGCCGAAGGTGAACACCCCGACCCCCAGGAGCACGCCGACGAGGAGGGCCATGACGGCCCAGAGCGCGTTCTTCGCGCCGACCACGTGACCAGCCTCCCTCGCACGGGTGCGGAGCACCTGAGGAATGCTCCGGGGCCACCATGCTTTCAGGGTGTCGAAACGTGCCGGCATGAATTCACGACCCTGGCAGCCGGAATTCGCGTCCGAATGCCGTCCTCCTCCCTTTTCGCGGGGCCAAGGTCCCAGAGATCGCCGCGCGCACTCCTCGCTATTCCTGTGGCGCCCACCACAACCGAGCAGGGATGATGGGCCTGGACGGATGATGAGGCTGGACGAGAGGACTGCCATGACCGAGAAGAAGCAGAGCCCGGAGACCGACGCCATCAAGGCGAAGATGCGCGAGGCCCTGGACCGCAAGGCACACAAGGAACATGCCTCCCACGAGGCCAGCGGCGAGGGCGGCGCGCAGAAGCTGCATGGCGTGGACCACCCGGTGGGCCCGAAGCAGTTCCGCCGCAAGGCCGGCGGCTGAGCGTGGACCTGGTCCTCGTCCCCGTCGACGGCGGGGAGTTGCCGGTGCGCCGGTGGCTCCCCGAGGCGGGCACGGGTCCGGGAGTGGTGGTGGTCCAGGAGATCTTCGGGCTCAGCCCCTACATCCTGGACCGCTGCGCCGGCCTCGCGGAGGCCGGGTACGTCGTGTACGCCCCCGACCTGTACTGGCGCCTGCCGTCGCCACCTGAGTTCGACGAGACGTCACCCGAGTGGGTCGCCCAGGGGGTGGCGGCGTCGTCGGGCCTCGACCG
>RZYE01000527.1 GCA_009930425.1 Actinomycetota bacterium
GCGAGCAGCAGCGTCCCGGCCAGGGCCAAGACGAGGGTGCCAAGTATGACCGTCTGGCGCTGGTGGAGGTGGCGGCGCCGTCGGGCCCGCGCCTCGGCGGGGGTCGGGGTGGTCACATCGTCACCGTACTCGACGGTTCCCGCACCGATCCGTCGGATTCGAGTTCGAGTACGCGGGCGTGGATGATGGTGCGACCGTGGAGCGCACTGCGCAGGGCGCGGTGCAGGCCGTCCTCGAGGTACAGCTCGCCACGGTAGGCGACCACGTGCGCGAAGAGGTCGCCGTAGAAGGTGGAGTCCTCGGCGAGCAGGGACTGGAGGTCGAGATGGCTCTTCGTGGTGGTGAGCTGGTCCAGGCGGACCGTGCGCGGGGGCACGGCCGCCCAGTCACGGGCGTTCACGAGCCCGTGATCCGGGTAGGGCCTGCCGTCCCCCACGGCCTTGAAGATCACGGGTCCATCCTACGAGGTCAGCGGCTCACAGGGTTGTCACGACGCGGTGTCGCCTCCTCGCGTGACGTCAGGACCTCGTTGTCCGGAATGCAGCGGCTGTGTCGACGACGGCGAAACGGGTCCATCGGCACATGCGTGCGAGCCACGATGGGGCGATGACACTCCTCTACCTCGTCCGGCACGGTGAGACCGCGTGGTCCAAGTCCGGCCAGCACACCTCCATCACCGACCTCGACCTCACCGACCACGGCGTGGTCCAGGCACACTCGCTCCAGAGCCGCCTCGACCCGGCCGAGTTCGGCCTCGTGCTCGCGAGTCCACGTCTCCGTGCCCAGCGCACCGCCCAGCTCGCCGGCTTCCCCGACTTCGAGGTCGAGGAGGACCTCGCGGAGTGGTACTACGGCGACTACGAGGGCCTCACCAGCGCACAGATCCGGGAGCGGCACCACGGCTGGCGCATCTGGTTCAACGGCTGCCCGGGCGGAGAATCAGCCGACGAGGTGCGGGCACGGCTCACCCGCGTGGTCGCCAAGGTGCGGGCGTCCGGCGTGGACAAGGCGATCTGCTTCGCGCACGGCCACTCGCTGCGCGTCCTCGCCCTTGCGTGGCTGGACTTCCCGCTGATCTTCGGGCAGAGCTTCCCGCTGGAGGTGGCGAGCCTCTCGATCATGGGCAGGGAGAAGGAATCGGCCGCGGTGCTGCGCTGGAACAGCTGAGCCGCCGTCCCTCGGACGGCGGCTCAGGTGGCTGGGTGGCGGCGGCGTCACGACGACGGCCCTGACGTCACGGCGTCACCGTCCTCGAGTCGCTCCGGCGGGTGATCGCCTTCTCCACCTCCACGATCAGGAAGACCCCGAAGCCCACGGCGATGGGGATCAGCCAGTCGCGCAGGGGGAGCGCCGTCGAACCGAACAGCGTGTGCATGAACGG
>RZYE01000528.1 GCA_009930425.1 Actinomycetota bacterium
CGCCCGCACGAGCGCGATCGCCGACCCGCCGAAGCCACCCCCGGTCATCCGCGCCCCGAGCGCCCCGGCCACCCGCGCGGTCTCCACGGTCACGTCCAGCTCCGGGCACGTGACCTCGTAGTCCCAGCGCAGCGAATCGTGCGAGGCGTTGAACAGGTCGCCCACCCACGCGAAGTCCTCCTCGTTCAGCGCGGTGATCGCCTCGGTGACCCGCTCGATCTCCGTCATCACGTGCCGGACGCGGCGCCGCAGAACATCGTCGTCCAGCGCGGCGAGCGCCGCATCGAGGTCGCTCACTTCCCGCAGCGACTCCACCCCGAGGATCGCGGCAGCCTCCTCGCACGCCTGCCGCCGGGACGCGTACTGTCCGTCCACCAGCGCGTGCGGTGCCCGGGTGTCCACCACGAGCAGCGCGAGGCCGTGCGCCGTGAGGTCGAAGGGCACCGGCACCGCCGAGTTGTCCTGGAAGTCCAGCAGCAGCGCGTGACCGGCCGTGCACCGCAGGGAGGACGCCTGGTCCAGCCCGCCCGTCGGGGCGCCCGCGATCTCGTTCTCGGCGGCCCGGCAGGCGTCGGCGAGGACGGCGCGGCCGGCGTCGTCGGCAAGCAACCCGAGGGAGTGGATATCCGAGAGGGCGGCCGCCACGCAGCCCTCCAGCGCCGCCGAGCTGGACAGCCCCGCGCCCACCGGCACGTCCGAGTGCACGAGGACGTCGAAGCCGCCCACCTCGTGCCCCGCCCGCCGCAGTGCCCACGGGACGCCCGCCACGTAGGCGGACCAGCCGGAGGGGGTGCCGGGGGCGACGTCGTCGAGCGGCACCTCCACCATGCCACCACCCATGGTGGAGGCCATCCGGAGGAGGCCGTCCTCGCGGGGCCGCAGGGCCGCGTAGGTGCGCTGCGGCAGGGCGATGGGCAGGCAGAGGCCGGCGTTGTAGTCGGTGTGCTCGCCGATCAGGTTGACGCGCCCCGGCGCGGCCCACACCCCGGCAGGCTCACCCCCGAAAGTCTCACGGAAGGCGGCGACGGCGCGGTCTGCGGAGCTGTTCTCGGTCATGGGGACCAGTCTGGCATCAGGCCGGGGGCGGTGGGGCTGCGTGCTCGGTAATGTCTAGGGCATGAGCGAGAAGGGGCTGCGCCTCGCGCAGGAGAAGATGGCCGACGCCGGCGTCAACGCCACGGCGATCGAGGTGTTCACGCACTACTACCGGCAGTTGGAGGAGGGCGTCACCGGGATCATCCACGAGTCGGCGATCCTGCCGATGACGGACCCGCCGCAGCTGGCGGACGTGGAGTTCGACGAGGCCGCCGCCCGGGAGGCCCTGGATGCCACCGTGATGCTGAAGCTCAACGGCGGGCTGGGCACGTCGATGGGGATGGAC
>RZYE01000007.1 GCA_009930425.1 Actinomycetota bacterium
CTCCCCCATGGGGGCCGGGGACATCGGTCCCACTTGGCATCGTAGTGTGACGTGTGACACAGTGCCACCGGAAGCGGCCAGGACCGCGGAGTCCCTGCCTCGGGGACGTGAGCTTGGATCGCGTGGTGATCCAAGCTCACGTCCCAGCAGCGCCCACCAGTCAGGGTGACGCCCACTGGTCAGCGAGACGCCCGGACCCCCGGACAACCCTCATGTCCCCTTTGTGGGGGACTTTTGTCCCATTTCTGCCTGAACTCGTGTAGAGTCACGCCGATCAGAGTCACGAGCACCGAGGAGCATGACGTGAACATCCTGTCCCGTACCCGCATCCCCGCCGCCGCGGCCGCGCTCGCCCTCACCCTCGCCGCCTGCGGTGGGTCAGCTGACGACGGCACGGTGGACGACGCCGTCGCCGAGGTCAGCGCCGCCGGTGACGCCCTCGCGTCCGCCGCCGCCGACGGTTCCGAGGAGGATATGGAGGCGGCCCAGCAGGACCTGGAGGAGTCCGTGGAGGACATGGCGGACAGCCTGGAGGCGCAGCAGTCGGGCGGGTCGGCGTCGCTCACCGTGGGGGACGAGACGTGGGCCTTCGACGGCGTCCTCTGCGCCTTCGGCGAGGACGAGATCGGCCAGGAGGGCGCGGAATTCGTGCTCTCCGCCATCGCGAACGGCCTGCAGTTCTACCTCTCCATTGACGAGTACGGCCACTCCGCGAGCATCAACGACATCGACAACTTCGAGAACCCGTCCGTGAGCTGGGAGTCCGAGGCCGACGGCTTCATCAACCTGAGCGGGAAGGACGCCTCCGGCGAGTCCTCCTTCATCAACTACGACACCATGGAGACCGCCGACGGCAGCTTCGAGGCCACCTGCCCCTGAGGATGGCGCCTCTCGCCGCTGTGGCGAGCAGTCACGGAACGCCCCCGGGGAGACCGCTGGAGTGATGGGAACCCTCGAGGAGGGGAAGGCTCGGGTCGATGGGCCAGGCGTGCGGCCGTCGCAGGCAATCCCCGCCATAGCGGAACGACATCGACACGCCCGTTCGTTGGCTGAACCAGGCGTGTCCGACGCCACCGAACCCACCGCGGAACCACTGGCAAACTGCGCGGAGGTTGCCTAACGTTGGAGCTGGAGGTGATTGGTGTGAAAGCCAGTGTTGGCGACAGTGTCATCATCCGGGGCAAGTCGGTGGGGAACACCGACCGTCACGGTGTCATCACCGAGGTGAAGGGACCGAACGGCGAACCGCCCTGGACCATCCGCTACGAGGACGGCCACGAGGCGCTCTGCTTCCCCGGGCCTGACTGCGTTGTCGAGCACAAGGCCCAGCCGGCCGAGAGCTGACCGCCCAGCGACAACCAACACGGGGTGACGCGTTCGCGCGTCACCCCGTTCCCATGCCCGCCCGCGGGACCCGCGCCTGCGGCTCCGCCTGCACCTGCGGCCCCGCTTCCCGCAGCCCGCCCCCGCTCCCGCTCGTTCCAATCCTGCGGCAGTCCACCCACACCTACGGTGGAACCATGACCGACCCGATCCTGACCCCCGGCACCGCCTTCGCCGACGCCGTCGAAGCCGTCCGCTCCGGCACCCCGCTGGACGACGCCGCCGCCGGCCTCATCGCCCAGATGAAGGTCTCGGAGATTCTCGGCCTCCTCGACGGAGACATCCCCGTCCGCACCGGCCTCGCAGGCATGGCGAAGGCGTACAACGCGGTGCCGGTGGAGGCGGGGCGCGTGGACCGGCTCGGCATCCCGGGCATCCGGTTCACGGACGGCCCGCGCGGCGTGGTGACGGGGGCCTCCACCGCCTTCCCCGCGGCGATCGCGCGCGGGGCCACGTGGGATCCGGACCTCGAACGACGCGTCGGGGACGCCATCGGTCAGGAAGCGCGCGCCCAGGGTGCGAACCTGTTCGCCGGGGTGTGTGTCAACCTGCCACCGTTCCCGGGCTGGGGGCGTACGCAGGAGTCGTTCGGGGAGGACCCGGTGCTGCTGGGCACGATGGGCGCCACCCTCACCGCCGGCGTGCAGCCGTGGGTGATGGCGTGCGTCAAGCACTACGCGCTGAACTCGATGGAGGAGTCGCGGTTCGTGGTGGACGTGCAGGTTCAGGATGACGTCCTCCAGGAGGCATACCTCCCCCACTTCCGCACGGTTGTGGAAGCCGGGGTGGACGCGGTCATGTCCTCCTACAACTCCGTCAACGGGACGTGGGCCGGGGAGAACCGCGCGCTCCTGACGGACATCCTCCGCGGCCAGTGGGGCTTCGGCGGCTTCGTCATGACCGACTTCGTCTGGGGGCTGCGTCACCCGGTGGAGTCCGTCGCCGCAGGGTCAGGACCTCGAGATGCCGTTCGCACAGCAGCGTGCGGCGGCACTGCTCCCCGCGCTGAAGGACGGGCGGCTCGCGAAGGCTGATGTGGAGCGCGCCGCACGGCGGCTGCTCGGGGCACAGCTCCGGCTCGCGGTGCGCGCGCGGCCGGCGCCTGCCGCCGACGTCGTCGCGAGCGCCGCGCACCGCGCCCTCGCCCGCGAGGTCGCCCAGGCCGGCACCGTGCTGCTGCGCAATGAGCCGGTGGCGGCGGCACCTACCCAGCCCGCGGATGCCACCCCTGTCATGCCCGCGCATGCCGACGACGCCGCCCCCACCACCCGCTCCAGCGGCACGCCGACCCTTCCTCCCCAATCCCCCAACGCACCCCTCCTCCCACTGGACCCGGAGACGGTGGGGAGGGTCGCCGTCGTCGGCTACCTGGCGGACGAGGCGAACCTGGGGGACGTCGGGTCCTCGCAGGTGCACCCGCCGTCCACGGTGTCCGTGCTCGCAGGCCTGCGCGAGCGGCTGGGCGACCGGGTGACGACCGTGGACCCCGCGGCGGACCAGGACACCGCGGTGGCGGCGGCGCGGGAGGCGGAGGTGGCCGTCGTCGTCGTGGGGCTGGGACCGAAGGACGAGGGCGAGG
This sequence comes from Actinomycetota bacterium, assembly GCA_009930425.1. GTDB lineage: Bacteria > Actinomycetota > Actinomycetes > Actinomycetales > Actinomycetaceae > UBA1383. Next base: position 2,963 of record RZYE01000007.1, read on the forward strand.
CCATGGTCGCGACGGAGCCCGAGACCTTCCAGGCGCTCGGCGGGATGCTGCGGCACCGGCCCGTCGCGCAGCTGGCGAAGGTGGCGATGTCCCTGGCGGGGAGGTTAACGCGGCTGGGCGGCGACCGGCGGGATCTGGGCCTGCACCCAATGGACGTGTCGCTGATCCGGGCGGTGGGGGCGGCGAATCCCCGGACCGTGGTGGTGGTGATCGGCGGTGGGCCGATGGTGCTCGCGCCGTGGGATTCGGAGGTGGCGGCGGTGGTGCTGGCCTGGTACCCGGGGATGGAGGGCGGCCGCGCGATCGCGGACCTGCTGCTCGGGGATGCGGAGCCGGGGGGCCGGCTGCCGGTGGTGCTGCCGGGGCGTCGGGAGGACCTGCCCGCGGTGGACTGGCTCGCGCGATCTGTCGAGTACTCGGCGTGGTGGGGGCAGCGGTGGCTGGACCGGAACGGGGTTCCGGCGGCGTATCCCTTCGGGTTCGGGCTCGGGTACACCAGCTTCTGGATGGGGGAGCTGGAGGTGGGGGCGGTCTCGGGCGAGCGATTCGGTGCGAAGGTGCACGTGGCGAACTCGGGCAGGCGTCGCGGCAAGCACGTGGTACAGGTGTACGGCCTGCTGCCCGGGCAGGAGCGGCCGGTGCGCGTGCTGCTGGGGTTCCGTGGGGTGGAACTGGAGCCGGGGGAGTCATCGTTCGTGGTTGTCGAGTGCAGCATCCGGCCGCTGCTGCGGTGGGTGGGCGGCCGGTCCGGGGGTGGGGCTGGTGGTGGGGCTGGTGCCGGGCATGGCGCCGGGGCCGGGCATGGCGCCGGGGCTGGGCATGGCGCCGGCGCCGGGCATGGCGCCGGGGCTGGGCATGGCGCCAGCGCCGGGCACTTCGAACCGATGGCGCCGACCGCTGCCGTCGAAGTGGGCTCGTTCTCCGGGGATCCGGACGCCCTCGTGGGGGTGGTGGACCTGAGCTGAGGGGCGCTCTGCTCGTTCATCTGAGATCCGGGCACCCTCGCGGGGGTTGTTCACCTGCGCTGAGAGTGATCGGGCACCGTGTTCGGAGCTGTCCGGAGCCCCGCCCCGTCCACCCCTGCACGAATCCTCGCAATGGAGACCGGACTCCCCGACCGCCCCTGCACGAATCCTCGCAATGGAGACTATTGCGAGGAATCCAGTCCAAGGCGAGGTGTGCAAACCTCGCACTCAGCATCGAACCTCTCCTTGGTGTCGATGGCGAGGTTCTGTGCAGCCGAGCAACTGGTCGCGGCCGCGTGGCCAACCCGCTGATGCCGGCCAACCGCGGCTATGCGGCTGATCGCGGCTATGCGGCTGATCGCGGCCATGCGGCTGATCGCGGCCATGCGGCTGATCGCGGCTATGCGGCTGATCGCTAGTGCCAGCTTCCCAGCTCAGGTACCCAGAGCGCGGGATTGGTTCGCATGTGCACCCATTGATCACGCGGGACCAGTCCTCGGAGTTGAGCCCCGAGCAGGCCAGGTCTGTTCGCGGTGGCCATGTCGAGATGGAGCAAATGGATTCCTGTGCGGCGAATCTCGTCATCGCGCTTCTTCTCCGCGACGACAACCTCGCTTGCCCGGTCTCCCTTGTACTTCACGAGGCCGTCGAATTCGGCTCCCGCCCTATAGCGCTCCCAGAGGAGGTCCAGGTAGTAGAACCTGCCGTTCGACCGCGTGAACCTGTACTGACAGATCGGTTCCGGCAACCCCAGAGCCAAGGCCGCCCATCGCGTGACGGTCTCCCCCGGCGATTCGCTCCACGGACTTGCCGCATCGATGACCGCCCTCGCCTTCAACAGTCCACGGCGCCGCGAAAGCGCACTCAGCCGCTCGATGAGTTCCTGCCGAATCGCTGAAGCCCGGTGCTCGGTTCCCTGCCGGTCACCACGATCTGGTTTCACGAGCCGCGCCAAGATGCCGTCCACCGTCACAAGCGCATCCCGCGGATGCCAGTTCAACGCGACATCGGTGGCCAACCGGTGAAGCCCAACCGTCGGGGCATCGTGCACGACGGCATGATCGTCCTCCGCCAACGTGAAGGCGTGCCGACGCAACTGCTCCGTCCCCTTCTTCGTACTGATGACGGCGGGGAGGAGGACAGGCCGGCGCCAGTCAGACCGCTTCACCAGGATGTCCACCGTGGTGGGGAACTGCCACAAGGGAAGGCCCCACAGGACGACGGCGGAGGTGAGGCCCGCACGTGCCGTCTCGTCATCCGCCAGTGCGGCGATCGTCCGTGCCGCGTTGACCACGCGAGCACGTTCCCAGTGCTGCCAGCCGTCCTCGGTCCTGAGGTAGACGCCGTGTCCGATCCGCTCGAGGCTCTCCTTACGCGCGGTCGCGCGGATGCCGGAGGGACCATGATCTCGGGCGAGAATGAGGCGCTCTCGCGCGGTCGCAACGATCTCCATGGGGATATCCATGCACCCCTCGGCCACCGCTGGCGCGGCAGGCATTCCTGCCTGTGGACCACCTGCCGCAACGACTGCCCTGTGGACCGCCTACTCTCTACCCACGTTGAGTGACCTGTGCCACACTGGCAGAGCACCACCACGAACCACAGAGGGGGCTGACCATGAAGGACAAGTACGTCATCCTGGAATCGCCGCAGGACGAGTTGCTGGGTGGTGACCGGGGCCCGGGAGCCGGACCGGCCGGCGTCGGAATGGAACTGCCGCGTATCGGGGTGGACGTCTTCTCCACCGCGGACGCCGCCCACCTCTCCGAGCAGCCCTCCACCATGGCGCTGGCGCCGGTGATGCCGATGAAGCTGGTGGAGCCGGTGGCCGTCGCGGCCGCGGACGCGGAGCCGGGGCCCACGTGGGGCATCCGGGCAGTCGGGGCCGACACCTCGCCGTTCACCGGCGCGGGGGTGACCGTCGCGGTGCTGGACACCGGCATCGATCCCAACCACCCCGCCTTCGCGGGCGTGGAGCTGGTCCGCCGCAACTTCACCGACGAGTCGGACGATGACACCCACGGCCACGGCACCCACTGCGCCGGCACGATCTTCGGCCGGGACGTCGACGGCGTCCGCATCGGCGTGGCCCCCGGCGTCACCAAGGCGGTGATCGGCAAGGTCCTGGGAGCCGGCGGCGGCGGGAGCGACCAGATCATGGAGGCGACCCAGTGGGCGATCGCCGAGGGCGCGAACGTGATCTCGATGTCGCTGGGCATCGACTTCCCCGGGTACGTGGAGCTGCTGACCCGCCGAGGCGTGCCCACCGAGCTCGCCACCTCCAAGGCACTGGAGGGCTACCGCCAGAACGTGGACCTGTTCGCGTCCATGGCGTCGCTGGTCTCGGCGCAGTCGATGTTCGGCACCGCGACCCTCCTCGTGGCCGCCGCCGGCAACGAGAGCCGCCGCGAGATCGACGCCGACTTCGAGATCGCCGTCAGCCCACCGGCCGTCGCGAAGGGCTTCGTCTCCGTGGCCGCACTGGGCCGGGGAGGCAGCGGGTTCACGATCGCGGACTTCTCCAACACCGGCGCACGCCTCTCGGGACCGGGCGTGGACATCGTGTCCGCGCGCCCGGGCGGTGGTCTCGCTTCCATGAGCGGCACCTCGATGGCCACCCCGCACGTGGCCGGCGTCGCGGCCCTCTGGGCGGAGAAGCTGAAGATCCTCGGCCGGCTCGATCCGCGGGTCCTCGAGGCCAGGCTCACCGGCACGGCGACCACCGCCGGGATGGGCCCCGGATTCGACCCCTTCGACATCGGCTCCGGCATGGTCCAGGCCCCGCAGGAGTGACGCTCCGTGTCGCCCGGGACGCCGCACTCCGACTGGCACATCCGTCTCCGGCGGGTCCTTGACACCTCCTTCACCCAGTCCGAGCTGGAGTCCCTGGGCGCCGCCCTGCCCGTGAGCTTCGCCGCTCTGCCCGGCGAGAGCCGGGCAGAGCAGATCGCCGCCCTCATCGCGGCGTACTCCAAGGCGCAGCGCGCCCCCGAGCTGATCGAGCACTGCGGCGAACTGCACCCCGAGCTGCGGTGGGAGCTCCTGTGGCACGGCGCGGTCCGCGACCCGTTCGCCGTCGTCGACGCCCCGGACCCGGTGGGGCGCGGCGTCCCGGAGGACCCGATGGCGGGGTGGGAGGACACCATCGCGACGGCGGGCAGCCCCAGCCGGTGGCAGGACCCCGTGTGGCGCAAGCGGTGGCTGTGGGCCCTCCTCGTCCTGAGCATCATCATGGGCGCGCAGAGCTCCCTCTCGGGACCGGCCGACCCGCCCGCGACCTGGCAGGGGACCGGTCCCGGCGGCGTGGCTCCCACCGACGTCCCCTTCCCCCTTGAACCCCCGGACGGCACTGTGTTCACCACCGAGCCGGGGTCCACCACCCTCGAGTGGACCCCCGTGGAGATCGGCTCGTTCGGCTCCTACGCCGTGGAGGTGGACTGCTTCGGCTGCTGCCGCGAGGGTCAGTGGTGCACGGACGTGGGCGAGACCTACCTCGTCGACCGTCTCGTCGAGGACACCACTTGGACCTTCGGCTGGTTCTCCACCCAGCCCGGACGGTGGCGTGTGTGGGCCGTGAGCACGAACGGAGTCGAGTACCCGAAGAGCGCGTGGTCGGAGTTCAGGTACCAGCCGTGATCCCATGCGCCGATAGGATGACCCAATGCGCCAGACCGCGAGATCGCCGCGCGTGGCCGTACTCGCAGATGTCGGACAGGCGGCCTACCACGTCGGCGACGAGGCCATCGCGCACGGCGCGGTCCACCAGCTGCGCAGACGCGGTATCACCGACCTGCTCCTCCTCACGCGGAACCGCGAGGACACCCGCGCACGCTTCGGCAAGGGCATCGCCACCGCCAGCACCCTCCAGTTCCCGTGGCCACCGGTCGACCGTGAGCGCTACCTCGCCGAGATCGTCGCCGTCATGGACGGTCAGAGGGACGCCCTTCCGCCCCACGATCAGGTGTTCTCATTGATCGAGGCGTTGGACGCCGTCGACGCCCTCCTCCTCGCCGGTGGCGGCAACATGAACTCCACCTACGGCTGGCTGCTGTACGAGCGCGCCGCCGTGGCCCACATCGCGCATCGGCTGGGGAAACCCGTCGTCATCAGCGGCCAGACCCTTGGCCCCGTGCTGTCCCCGCCGGACACGGACGTCCTGCGTGACCTGCTGTCCACCGCCCGGCTCGCCGGACTGCGCGAGGACGCGTCCCACGCCCTCGCCGCCAAGATCTGTCCCAGCCACCCCCACCTCCACCGTTGTCTCGACGACGCCACGGAGCTCCCCGGCGCATCACCCCGCCGGACGCCAGGGCCCGGCCGCTTCCGGCGCAGGATCATCGCGGCCACCTTCTCACCGGCCACCGGCGACGTCCCACCCGAGGAGGCGGCACGCGCCTACGCGCGGCTGCTCGACCGTCTCGCCATGGACACCTCCGCCCGCGTCCTCCTCCTCCCCCACATGGCAGTCCCCGGCGAGGGCGACGGCGATGAACGCTTCCACGCCATGGTCGCCTCCCGGATGGTGGCGCCGGTGACGCAGCGATCGATCGCCGGCGCGCTTCGGACGGCACGCCTCACGATGAAGGCCGACCTCGTGGTCACCTCGCGCTACCACCCGGTGATCTTCGGTCTCGGCGGGGCAGTCCCGGTGCTCGCCGTCAGCCCGGACGAGTACACCGAGGTCCGCATCGGCGGCGCGCTGCGGAACTGGGGCCTGCCCGGCGAGACCGTGGCGCTCGGCTCACTCGTCAACGGCGGGCGCGACGTCGACGCGGACGTCGACCGCCTCGTCGCGACGCGCGCGGGGGTGGCGGCCACCCTTCGGGCCACCCGCCCGGCGGTGACCCGTGCCCACTCGGCGTGGTGGGACCAGGTGGCAGCCGCGCTGCGCTGACCTATCTCCGGGGGCCTTCCGGAGAGGCACGGTGTTCCTTGAGTACCGCGCCCTCAGGTGTTCAGTACTCCCAGTACCAGTCGGCGGCGACGCGGGGCGCGTAGCTGACCGTCCCGTGCTCGGTCACGACGTCCAGCACCAGCTTCCCCGACACCGTGTCCCCCGCGTCCACGAAGGCCGGCAGCAGTTCGGCATCCTCGAAGCACTCCCACGACTCCGTGGTGCTGCTGATCGGCTGGAACGTTCCATCCGGGGCGGCGACGCGGAACAGCTCCGCACCCAGGGGGGCGTACAGCTCACCAGGGGTTTCCGCGCTGGTGGCCGCCCCCGCGCCGGGCGCGAGGGTCGCGGTCAACTCGAGGACCAGGAAGTGCCCGAGGGACGGCTCCTGCGTCGGCACGCCGCGCCCCGGGCAGCTCGACACGACCTCGGCTGAGTCGAGCACCAACTCGAGCGTCCCGCCGTCGACGGGGACCTCGACCTGCTCCCCGGGTCGGATGACCGTGGCGACGCCGGACGGCTCGCCCGTCGTTGGGTTCGACGGCTCCGTCGACGCCGAGCAGCCCGCCAGCGTGAGGGCGAGGACAGCCGCGGCGGCGCCCGCCGCCCTCCCGCGCACCGTCATTGGCCGAACTCCCACTCCCAGCCCGGGCCGTCGGGCGCGTACACGAGTACGCCGGAGGCCACGTCCGAGTCCAGCACCACGAGCCCGGAGGTGCTCTCGCCGGGGCCGACGAAGGGCGCCGCGAGGGCGTCGTCCTCGAAGCACGCCCACGCCGCGTCCGTGAGCAGGTCCGAGCGCACCGAGCCGTCCCGGCCCACGAGCGTGAACGCGTCCGGCGAGAGCGGCATGAAGAGGTCGGCGCCACCGAGGACGTCGGTGGCGACGGCGTCGCTCATCCGGGCGGTCAGGTCCACCACCACGAAGTGACTCCGCTCGGGCGCCCGCTCCGCCCCGGCGGCCCGGCCGGGGCACGAGTCGATGATGGCGATGTCATGGACGACCACCTCGAAGTGGGCAACGTCGCTCCCGGGGAGGGTGAGGCCAGCGCTCTCGCCCAGGTCCTTGCGCAGGTTGCCCGAGGGCGCCACCTCGATCGTGGTGACGCCGGTGTCCGACGGCGCCTCCTCCGCGATGTCCGGCGTGCCCGGGTTGGCGGCGGCGATCGTCGCCGCGGTGCCGGCGAGCGCCACGAGCGCTCCGGCGATCCAGGTCCTCACCATCTCAACCAGTCCCCACTTCCGACGAGGATTCCGTTGGCACGCAGGTAGTCCGCCTGCCGTGGACCGGCCTCGTACACCCACGCGTCCACGCCGTCCCGCGTGGGGCGCATCACACGCACGTAGGTCTGATTGTCCGGTGGCAGGCTGGGGTTGTAGCGCTCGTAGCTGTCGAGCCGGGTCATGGTGCTCGCGTAGAGGTCGGAGCGGATGTACATCGCCTGCCCGACGATCCCGAGTGCATTCGCACTGTTCGGGACGGCGTACGGGTAGGAGGACCCGGACAGCCGGTAGAGGTCGAGCCGCGGCATACGAGTGTCGATCTCGGCGATCGTCCTGCCGTCGATGAGGTAGTACCCGCTCTGCCCGGTGCGAAGCGAGCCGTAGACGAAGAACGGCGGATCCGGGATCTCCACCTCGGGCTCGCCGGCGAGCCGGTACAGGAACGCCGCCATGGCGTCCCGGTTGATCGGGTCGAGCGGCCGGAAGGAGCCATCGGGGTACCCGGTCGTGATGCCCCGCTTCGCCAACCAGGTGATCTCCTTGTAGAACTGCGTCTGCGGGGTGATGTCCGTGAAGGGGGACACGGCCGGCGGCGTGAACGCCGGTTCACCGGAGAAGCGGTACAGGAAGGCCGCCATCGCGTCACGAGCGATCGGCTCCCATGGCCGGAAGGTCCCGTCCGGGAACCCTGTGGTGACGCCCTCCTCCGCCAGCCAGGTGATGTCGTGGTAGAAGGGCGTGCTCGGGGTGATGTCCGTGAACGGGGACTCCTCGGGCGGCCAGTGCATCGGCGTGCCGGCGAACCGGTACAGGAAGGCCGCCATGGCGTCCCGGTTCACGGGGTCCCACGGCCGGTAGGTGCCATCCGAGTACCCCGTCGTGATGCCCGTCCCGGCCAGCCAGGTGATCTCCTCGTAGAACTGGATGCTGGGCGGCACGTCGGAGAAGACCACCAGCCCAGCGGGCCGAACCAGCGCTGCCGCCGTCCCGGCGGGGGCTCGTGCGGGCGCGACGGGGGCTGGTGCGGGCGCAGCCGCCGCGGCGGCTCCGGTCAGGCCGAGAGCGACCGCGGCGAGAGCGGCGCCGAGCCATCGCCCGGCGCGCAGCAGTGCGACACCACTCAACATCCACCTCCGAGTCTCCGCGACGGCGGCCGCGCCGTTGCCGGTCCCGTCGAACGAGCCCAATCCTATGGGACCGCCCCGAGATCTCAGTACTGCGCGTCCATCCAGGCGATCCGCGTCTGCAGCCAGTCGCGGAGGTAGTCGACCTCCTCGGGCCACTTCTCGTAGGCCCACATGTCCACGTCGATCTCCGCCGAGTCGGCGATGACCTCAGCCTGCGCGGCGAGGAAATCGTCGCTGGTCTGCAGGGCCGGGAGGACCTCCTGCCAGCGGGCCGCCACCATCGCCTGGAAGTCCGGGTCCTCGTTCAGCCGGTTGAACCACGTCACGTCGGCCTGCTTCAGCGTGATCTCCAGGTTCTCGTCCCGCATGTACCACCCGGTCGGCAGTTGGTAGTCGCCCGGGTAGTCCTGGTCGAAGGCCCACTCCTCCAGGCCCAGCGCGCAGTCGAAGTCCCACATCGGACCGAGGAAGAGCTTCCCCTGGTCCCCCGGCGTGAGCGGGTCGGGGTCCCGTTCCTTGTACATGAACACACTGGTGTACATGTTGCCGTCGTCGGGCTTCGTCAACTCCATGATGAGGTAGTAGTCCACCGCGGACGCGGCGTCGATGTACTTCTGCCACCCCTCGGCGTCGTCCGTGAAGTCCGGGCCGAACAGCACCGAGTCCACGTGATCCACATGGCTGTCGATCCAGTCGACCTGCACGTCGGTGATGCCGGAGCCGTCGTCCTCGTCCTCGGGCTCCTTGATGCCCACCCACCCGTGGTCGTTGGCCATGAAGTTGTGCTCGTTGCTGGTGCGGAAGTCCCACTCGAGGAGGTAGCCGCCCGTCACCTCCGGTGGGTTGTCGTTCGCGCCACCCTGGTTGTCCTCGAGTTCGTCGATGTCGACCCGGTTGGTGGACACCCCGATCCGCTCGGCCAGCACGTAGGAGCCCATGTGCTCGCCGTTGAGGACGAGTTCCACCGGCACCATGTCCGGGACCCACGCCATGTTGGTGAGCTGGGACCCCAGGTACATCGCGACGCTGTTGCGCAGCAGGGACAGGTCGTCCGCATTCGCCAGGAGGGCGTACTTCTTCTCCTTGCCCAGCCCGCAGAGGTCGAGCTTCTTGTCCAGGTTGAAGTTGAACGGCTTCTTCGGCATCTCCCACGTGCTGTGGCCGCGCCGCCGACGTTGACGAACTGCAGGTTCGTGCGCAGGGCGCGGAACGACTCCGATTCCGGGGCCTTCGGGTTCGCACGGACCGTGAGGGGATCCTTGGCAGCACGGGGATCGTCGAGGATCGCTCCGAGTACCGGGAGCTCGGTGATCCGGTCAAGGTCCGCGGCAGTCGTCAGCCGGGTGTCCAGCGCGGTGCGCGCGAGCGCGATTGCCAGCCCGGCAGCGAGGCCGAGCAGCAGGGCGAACGCGGTGTTCATCCTCGTGTTCGGGCTGATGGGAACGGAGGGGACCTGCGCCTGTTGCGTCGTGGAGACCTGGACGGGGCTCACACCACCACCCGGGGGCTTCTCGAGCGTGGACGTCACGACGTCCGCGAAGTTCTCACCGACCGCGTTGGCGATCGCGGCCGCCTGAGCGGGGTCGGGTCCAACGACATCGACGTTGAGGAGGACGGTCTGGGGCCGCGTGCTCGCGGACACCATGCTCGCGAGGGCGCCGACGGACATGTCGAGGTCGAGGTCGGCGATGACGCGCTCGAGGATGAGGGCGTCGTCGATGATGTCGACGTAGGACCGGACCGCATCGCGGGCGTAGTAGCCGCCCTGGGCGAGCTCGGCGGCTCCCGGCTGACTCTGGGAACGTACGGCGACGTAGAGCGTCGTCGATGACTGGTACAGCGGCGTCCGGGACGCCGAGTACGCGAAGCCGGCCGCGGCCCCGAGGACCGTGCAGAGCAGGATCACGAGCCAGTTCCGTCGAATGACGTGGAGGTAGTCCCCCAGCCCCCACTCGTTGGTCTCCGACTGCTTCACAGGTCCTCGCAATCACTCGACACCGCAAACCCGGCTGTCGCGATCATATCTGCCACTCGGAGACTGGCTGTCCAGCCCTACAATCGGGAGACGGAGAAGGGTTGACATGCAACGCCACGAGCGGCGCCTGAGGGTGCTCTACCTGACGAACATACCGGCGCCCTACCGGGTGGCGTTCCTCAACGAGTTGGCGGCGTACTGCGACCTCACGGTGCTGTACGAGAGGCGGACAGCCAGGGATCGGGACGCCGCTTGGTCCTCCCGAGGACCGCGGCGATTCCGCGAGATTCACCTCCGCGGCGTCCGCACTGCGGCTGACGCGGCCTTCTGCCCCGGCGTGCTGCGCCACCTGCGCAGGACGGCCTTCGACATCGTCGTGGTGGGCATGTACAGCACCCCCACCGCGATGCTGGCGATCGCCGCACTGCGGGCCTTGGGAATCCCCTTCCTCCTGAGCACCGATGGCGGGAGGGTCCGCCCCGAGGGCTGGGCACGCAGGACACTGAAGCGCTCCCTCATCTCCTCGGCCACCGCTTGGCTCAGTACCGGGAACCAGACAAGCCGTTACCTGACGCACTACGGCGCTGTCGCGGACCGGATCCACCGCTACCCGTTCTCCTCCGTGCACGCTGCTGACGTCCTCGAGGTCCCGACGACTCGCGAGGTGAAACGGTCACGGAGGGCGGAACTCGGGATCACCGAACGGCAGTGCGTGCTCGCCGTGGGCCAGTTCATCCACCGGAAGGGCTTCGACATCCTCATCCGGGCGGCTGCCCTCCTGCCGTCGGATGTCGGCGTCTACGTCGTGGGGGGCGAGCCGACGGCGGAGTACCTGCATCTCCGGAGGGATGTCGGCGCACACAACGTCCGGTTCGTAGGCTTCGTCTCGGACTCGGACCTGCGCCGCTACTACGACGCCGCCGACGTGTTCGCCTTGCCAACCCGGCAGGACAACTGGGGACTGGTGGTGAACGAGGCGATGGCGCGTGGCCTCCCCGTCGTGACCACGGACAGGTGCATCGCGGGCCGAGAGATGGTGGACGAGGGGGTCAACGGATTCATCGTTCCGGCGGACGACGCCGAGGCGTTGGCACAGGCCCTGCTTCAGGCACTCGCACCTGAAGCAGGACTCAGGATGGCCAGGGCCGCGCTGGCGACCGCGCACGAGTACACGATCGAGGCCATGGCCGCCGCCCACATCGATGCCTTCGAGCGAACGGGCGCCGACCGACACTCACGCGGGATGGGGCCGGACCACCCGCCGGAGTGACCGGCATGCACCGGTGAGGAACACGACAAGGAGCACGGTCTGGGCGGCGAGGTATGCGAGTGCCACTCCGCGCGCGCCGTCGAGCACCGCGAGGGGCGCCACGAGCGCCAGCTGCAGGGAAACCGCGGCGGCCAGCGCCCCGGCCACCAGCCTCTCCCGGCCGCGGGCCTGAAGCACGACGAGGAGCGGGGTGGTGAGGGCGTTGACCGCCGCACCCACACCCAGGATGCGCAACGCGAGGGCGGATTCCGCGAAGGCCTCCCCCATCACCAACAGCACGAGGGGCTCCGCGAGGACCGCCATGCCGAGGGCCCCCACGACGGAGACGGCGATCAGCCAGAGCGAGCTCCGAATCCGGTGCATGAGGTCGCTGGCGTCCCGAGCCTTGGCGGCCACGGCGGCCAAGAGGGTCGAGAATGCGTTGGTGGCCAGCGCAACCGGCTGTGTCCAGCGGTTCACCGCGCCATAGGTTCCGGCCACCACCTGCCCACCAACAACACCTGCGATGACGGTGTCGAGCTGTTGGCCGGTGGTCAGCAGGGTTGACACCCCGAACGCTCGGGTGCCCGACCACGTGGTTCCAAGGGATGCGCCCCGCAGGGTGGGTCGCATGTCCCCCGGTACGGCCCGCCAACACAGCCACCCGTCAACAGCGGCCCCGACGAGGTAGGCGAGGTAGAAGGCTGTCTCCGGGTCGAGCCGCAGGCCGAACCGCAGGGCGAGCCAGGAGAGGCCAAGGACGACCCTGTCGAGGAGCACCGCCGCCGCGAACACGGCGTTTCGTTCGGTGGCTTTCACAGCCACCTGGAGCGTCTGGACGATCACGACGGCCAGGAGCACGAGCCCGACCCCCCAATACGCACGGAGGGGCGGACCTGACAGGAGAGCACCGAGAACGAGCGCCGCCGCGGCCACCACGGAGACCGCTACCTTTCCGCCGCTCCGGCGGCCGAACTCCGGTCCGGGAAGGCGGCCGGCGGCCAGTTCCCGCAGCCAGTAGGAGTTGGCGCCGAAGTCGATCACGCCGGCGCCGGCCGCGGCGACGGCCAGCGTCACCGCGACCACGCCCAGTCGTGCAGGACCGATCTCCCGCCCCATGGCCGCGAGGACGATCAGCATGATGACCTGGCCGGTCGCGGCCGCGCTCGCGAAGAGCAGGGCATGGGCGGAGAGGTTGGCGGACCTCATGCATCCACCGTTCGCATGCCTCGCCCTTCCGCCGGACTCCCCCCGCGAGTATCCCATGGGCACCTCGCGTCCACAGGGGCACCTCGCGTCCACAGGCGCGGGATACGGTGCGTAGGATGGTCCGCGACCTCCTACGACGCCCTGGAGCCCCCGTGCACAATGTCGTCCTGAACGCTTTCGCCCACCTGCAGGGCTTCCGCGATTCGGAGAACAGGTCCGCGGCCGACGACGAGCGGCAGGTGCGCGACTTCCTCCGGCTCGCAGCCGTGTCCCTGACCTCGGCGCGGACGCACAACCCGGGATGTGACGCGGCGCTGGTCACCAACGTGCAGGTCCCGGAGGAGTTCACGCACCTGTTCAAATCCGCGGGGATCGAAGTCATCCACTGCCCGTTCGACCGCTTCCGGTTCGACGCCTCCACCCCGTGGTCCCTGGCGTTCTACAAGCTGTGCGCACTCGACCACGTGGTCCGCAGCAGGGACTACGACAACGTCCTCCTGCTCGACGCCGACACCTACGTGACCGCGAGCCTCGACGACGTCTGGCGAGAGTGCTCCCAGCACGTCCTGCTCCTCAACATCCAGCACTCGCTGGGCATCCCCCAGGCCCAGCAGATGAATCGTGAGCATGCCGAGCTGTTCGGGCGGGATGCCTTCCTCACCAACTACGGCGGCGAGTTCGTCGCCGGCAGTCGGGCGCACCTGCAGCAGTTCCTGGGGGTGTGCTCGGACATCCACCACCGCATGGTCGAGCAGCGGTTCGTGACCCGCCACGGCGACGAGTTCATCCTCTCTGCGGCCGCCGAACGGTCTCCCGGCATGGTCAAGGACGCCGGTGCGTACGTGGCGCGGTACTGGACCCAGGGCTTCTATCTTGTCTCCACGAACCACCGGAACAACCCGGTGTGTGTCTGGCACCTGCCCGCCGAGAAGCGGTTCGCCCTCCCGCGCGCCTACCGGTACCTGCAGGCGCGTGGCCGGGTGCCGGAGGTGCGCCAGATGCGGTCCTGGTGCAATCTCCCAGCGGCACGCCGACCCGTGAACCCGTACACCTACTGGGCGGTGCTGCGGCGGACGCTGGGCCGCTGACGGGCGGACTCAGGTCCCCAGCGCCTCGTTCACGGCCGCTCCGAGGGCCGCGTGACCGGCGGCGTTCGGGTGCACGCCGTCGGTATCCACCAGTTCCGGGCGGCCCTCCAGAGGGGTTCCAACCCCGAGGTACTCCCCGCTGACACCCTCGACCGCGTCCCGGATGGTGGCGCCCATGGTCACGAGAAACCCCGGGTAGCCAGTGTCGTCCCAGAGTGGGGCGACGGCGATGATGCGAGTGCCAGGTAGTGCGCCACGCAGCGCAGTGAAGGTGTCGGCGATCGCCGCCGCGTTGTCCGCGGTGCCGTCGTTGCGTCCCGCGGAGACGACGACGACGTCCGGCTCGAGCTCCGCCGCGACGGTAACCATTTCCGGGATTGAGGGGCAATACGCGAGGCCGCACCCCTCCGGACCCGAGGTGGCGAGGAAGCCCGTGCCTCCCCGCGCGAGGTTCATCTCAACCCACCCCTGCTCCCGCGCCACGATCGTCGTCCATCCCACGCCATCGCTGCCGACGCCCGCCGTGTAGGAGTCACCGAGGAACACCGCCACAGGGGCAGCGGCGGCCGTCGCTGACGGTGACGCGGCCTCCGGGGGCGGCGTCCACGGGGGAACCGTCCTGGACGCGGACGCGAACACCCCCATCCACACGAGGACACCCGCGAGCAGAACGCCGAGAACCGCCAGCCACCCCGGGACTCCACCGTGCGTGCGTCGCAGCCAGCCCGCGCGGTTGCCTCCAGTCACGGAGACACTCTACGGCCCGGACGACCGCGAAGCCGATACTCCAGGAGCAGGGACCGTCACGGCAACTGCTGGCTGGTGTACACCTGCCCCGGCTGGGTCTCACCGAGCAACTCGGAAACCGTCACGAGCGTGTACCCGGCGCCCTGGAGGTCCTCGAGGATCCCCGGAAGCGCGAGCACCGTCGCCGAGGCGTCACCCCGCAGCGAGACGATCGAGCCACGGCTCACTCCGCCCACCACCGCTTCCCGCAGCTCGGTAGCGTTCACGTACTGCAGGTCGGCGGGATCCACGTTCCACAGCACGATCGCGAGCCCGAGGTCCTCGGCCACGCCGTCGACCGTCGCGTCGTGCAGCCCGAACGGTGGCCGCACGAACGCGGGCCGCTCGCCGATCACGTCCTCCAGCGCCGCCACGGAGTCCTGGAACTGCGTGGTGATCGCCGCCTCGTCCAGCACGGTGAGATCCCGGAGGTCCCACCCGTGGACGCCCACGTCGTTCCCCAGCGAGGCCACCCGCTGCACCACCGGGTACTTGGGCGCCACGTTCTTCCCGAGCAGGAAGAACGTGCCGTGCGCGTCCGCGTCCTCCAGCACGTTCAGGATCGAGAGGAAGAAGGTCGAGGCCCCGTCGTTGAAGCTCAGGGCCACGCACTGCTCCACCGTGCAGTCCACCGGCTCCGGGGGCAGCTGTCCGAGCAGGTTGGCGGCCACGTGATCGAGTGTCCACGTGGTGTCATCCCCCGGAGTGCCCTGGGCGCAGTAGTAGCTGTGCAACTCGTGACCGAAGACGTGCTGGAACACGCAGCCGGCGCCCGCGCCGTACACGGGGTTGTCCGGCACCTCGTAGAACGGACCCGCCGGCGACGACGCCGTCAGCGCCCGCGTCCGCACGGTCCCGTCCTCCTCGGTCTGGACCGTGAGGTGGTACACGCCGCCGATGGAGACGACGGACGGCGCCTCGAGCCGCTCGGCCGAGAAGGCCACCCGGGTGCCGAGGTCATCCACTCCGGACCCGACCAGCCCGGAGAACTCATCGGCGGCCCGCACGCGAACCTCGTGCACCGCGCCATCCTCGCGTGCCCAGTAGAGGTACCACGAACCGGTCGCGGTGTCGTGGAGGACCGAGGCGTGCCGGTTGGCCGTGCCGGCCTCACTGACCAGCACCGTCTCCGGCCCGAACGCGACGCCGTTGCGGCCGTCCGTCGAGACACGCGCCGTGATCGTCTCGCCCGCGACGCCGTCGGTCACGAGCGCCACCTTGCCGTCCGGCAGCAGCACCGCCGAGGCCCACCCACACGGCGCGGTGCCCTCGAACTCCACCGGATCCGGGTCCTGGACCCACGGGTCGGCGTCGAGGTCGTTGGCCCGCGCCACGTACACACCACCGCACGCGGAGTGGCTGACGTAGCCGCGGTACCGGTAGCCCTCGTTCACGCTGGCGTCGCGGGCCGGATTCACATCCACCACGGAGAAGGTCTGCGGGTGTTCGTCCGCCGCCTGGGACCTCGGCACCACCTTCGCCTGCGGCGTCCCGAGCTGGACGTAGCCGCCCTCGCCCTCGTCCGCGATGGCCCAGCCGAGCGGAATCTTCATGGTGTAGCCCCAGGAGAGCAGGTCGGCGTCCTGGTACTCGCCGTCGCGGAGGGTCACCCAGTCGCGGTCCGTGGGGTTCCACCACCGGTTGACCGCCACACGGCCATCAGCGGCGGCGTCGTAGAGGTAGTACTGGAAGGTCTTCTCGGCATATCCCGAGGCCTCGAGGATGGTGTCGGAGATCGAGCCCTCGGTGATGTCCACCCAGTCCTCGTCCGCGTCGTTCCACCACCGGTGGACCGCGACGAGCGACTGGTCATTGGTTCCGATCATCGGAACCCAGAACTGCGGGCCCACGCCGTCGGTGTACCCGGACAGGTTCGGCTGCTGCCACGGGTGGTCCGCGACCCCGATCCAGTCACGGAGACCGAGGTGCCAGTGGCGGTTGACCGGGGTGGGTGCAGCCGTCCCCGGGGTCAACGACGCCGGGAAGCGCATGTTCGTGATGGTGCAGCTGACGTCGTCGCCCTCCTCAAGGGTGACCGTGCTGCCGAGGATGTTGAGTGGCGTGGCTGCGCTGTCGACGCACTCCCACGCGGTGCCGTTGGTGTAGCCGGCGGAGGATCCCGTCTCGGAGAGCGTATACGTCCCGGTCTCCACCTCGGTTCGCGCGACGCCGCCGGCTCCCGAGAGCGGGGTCGGGCCGTCGGCTTCGAGGGTCCAGGCCTCGGCGGTCACCGGCTCGCCCTCGGCGGTGGCGACCTCCTTCGTGAGGGTCAGGTGTGCCGTCGGGACGGGAGGCTCGGAGGGCTCGGTGGCCGCGTAGCCGAGGAGAGTCTTGCCGGTGTAGCCCCACGCGAGGAGGGCGCCGTCCGCGATCTCGTCCTGCCGGAGCGTGATCCAGTCCCGGTCGGAGGCGTTCCACCAACGGTTCACCGCCACGAGGTCGTCGCCGGACTCCTCGTAAAGCCAGAACTGGAAGGTCTTGCCGGTGTAGCCGAAAGTGGCGAGCGTGGCGTCGGAGAACGAGTCGACCGTGATGTCAACCCAGTCACGGTCGGCAGCGTTCCACCACCTGTTGACGGCGACCATTCCCTCCTCGGCGGAGCCGTCGAGGTGGACGTAGAACTGCGCCGGCTGGGACTTGATGTACCCGAAGCTGGCCATCTGCGAGTCCGAGGGCTGGTCATCGCTGGTGGGGATGCTGATCCAGTCACGGTCCCCGGCCTGCCACCAGCGGTGCACGGGCACCTCGGCTCCCGGCGTGACCTCTCCGGGCCTCACCACCGCCTGCGCGGCGGGGGCGGGGGCGGCTGGTACGGCTGGTGCGGCGAGCGGAACCGCGACGACGCCTGCCAGTGCGGCAACGGCCAGCCAGGCCGTGATAAGCACCCGGCGTGGGACTGAGCTGTGCCCACGCTCGAAGTGACGCGAAGTCGGGACAGTGTTCGGCATCGTGACCCCCGTTGGTGGAGAACAGCGGGCGCGGCGTGCACCACGTCTCGACCGTATCGCCGCCATGTCACGGAGCCCGGGATGCCACGCTGGGGCACCGGGGATCTGGCGGAGACGGTGGGATTTGAACCCACGGAAGGGGAGACCCCTTCACGGCCTTAGCAGGGCCGCGCACTAGGCCACTATGCGACGTCTCCTAGAACCACCACAGGCTATCGCGCACACTCACCTGCGGCCAAAACTCGGCTAGGCGGCGAGCAGTAGGCCGATGGAACTGTTGCACCGTGTATGGAGGCCCGGGCAGGGGCGCCGCGACCCGGGTCACGGAACCGAACCACTGCCTGCGGGGTCCGAGTCAACTCACTGGAGCGGAGGGTAAGGGATTCGAACCCTTGGTGCGTTGCCGCACAACGGTTTTCAAGACCGTCTCCTTCGGCCGCTCGGACAACCCTCCTGCGCACGCGATCCCCGCGACAGCAATGCTGCGCACGAACCTCCCGCGCGCGGCGCGCCTCGCAAGTCTAGCCAACTCAGGCCACGATGGGCTCATGCACGCGATCGCCGTCACGCCCCCCGCCGGCCCCGGCGAACGTCCCACTCTCTCGATCGCCGAGACCCCCACCCCTGAACCCGGCCCCGGCGACGTCCTCCTCCAGGTCCACGCCGCCGGCGTCAACCGCGCGGATCTGCTGCAGGCACGCGGCGGCTACCCTCCCCCGCCCGGCGCGTCCCCCATCCTGGGCCTCGAGGCCGCGGGCACGGTGGTGGCCGTCGGCGAGGGCGCCAACCCCGATCTCATCGGCACGCGCGCCTCCGCACTCCTCGACGGCGGCGGGTACGCGGAGTACGCCGTCGCCCCGGCCACCCAGCTCCTTCCCATTCCCGACGACGCCGCCCCCACCCTCGCCGCCGCCCTCCCCGAGGCGCTCGCCACGGCCTGGTTCAACCTGGTGGGCCTCTGCCACCTCCACGCCGGCCAGACCGTCCTCATCCAGGGCGGCTCGGGCGGGGTGGGGCACATCGCGATCAAGTTGGCCCGGCTCATCGGCGCGCGAGTGCTCACCACGGTGGGCGCGGCGTGGAAGGGCGAGCGGTGCCTGGACCTGGGCGCCGACGTCGCCATCGACTACCACGACGACGTCCCCGCCGCCGTCGCCGACGCCACCGGCGGGCGGGGCGTGGACGTGATCCTGGACGTGCTCGGCGCGGGCGCGCTGGCGGACAACCTCGGCATGCTCGCCCCCCACGGGCAGCTCGCGATCATCGGGCTGCTGCAGGGACGCCGCGCGGAGATCGACCTCAACCAGCTCATGGCTCGGCGTGTCTCGGTGCACGGCTCCACCCTGCGGGCCCGGACGCGGGAGGAGAAGGCCGCGATCATCGCGGCGGTGGCACACTACGCGCCGTACATCGAGCCGTCGGTGCACGCGGTGGTGCCGCTTCGGCGCGCGGGCGAAGCGCACGCCCTGATGGATGAGCCGGGCACGTTCGGGAAGGTGGTCCTCCAGGTGCGGTGACCTGCGCGGTGACCGGTGCGGTGACGGGTGCGGTGGCACCGGTCGGTTCGGCGGCAACGGTCATGGCGGCGGCACCCGTCGGTGTGGTGGCACCCATCGGTGTGCTCACGCTGGTCAGCCGGCGAGCCGCACCCCCAGCCCGCCGCGCAGCCCCCGCACGGCCCACACCGCAACCCCCGCCACGAGCGCGAGCGCTGCGAGATTCAATGCCGGGAACCCGAACGTCTCCAGCGCCAACCCCGATCCAGCGGCCCCGACCGCCGCCGCGAGGCCCATCAGGGTGTCGATGATGCCCTGGGCGGTGACGCGCCTGTCGCCGGCCACGCTCTCGGCGAGCAGGGCGGAACCCGCGATCAGCGCGCCGGACCAGCCCAGCCCGAGCAGCAGCAGCCCCACGCTGACCGCGGCCACGTTCCCCTCCCACACGGCCGCGATCACCATCGCCGTCGCGAGGGTCCCGATCGCACCGGCCAGCACGGGCACGCGTCCGGCGCGGTCGGCGAGCCAGCCGATGGCGGGCGAGAACGCGTACATGCCCGCGAAGTGCAGGGAGAGGGTGATGCCGATGATCGTCAGGGTGGCGCCGTGGCCCTGGCCCGCCCCACCCGTCCCCGCGACGCCCTGCAGGTGGACCGGCGGGACCGACATGACCGCCACCATCACCAGGTGCGCCATGACCACCGTCGCGACCGCGACCCCCGCCCGCGGCGACGTCCGGATCGCGGCCAGCCCCGCCGCGAACGACGGTCGCTTCACGACGACGGCGCCCGGCCGTGGGGGCGAGGCGGCAGCGGCGTCGTCGAGCAGTCGCGCGACGAACAGCGGGTCCGGCCGGAGCCCCACGAACAGGACGAGTGCGGCGCCCATCAGGCCGACGGCCGAGAACAGGAGCGGGCCGGCGAGCTCGGGGAGACCGAGACTGGACCCGATGCCGGCCGTCCGGCCGATCAGGTTCGGCCCCGCGACCGCGCCGGGTGTGATCGCCCAGACAACGAAGCTGAGGTCGCGGCCGCGGGTGGCGGGGGCGGCGAGGTCGGTGGCGGCGAAGCGGGTCTGCAGGAGCACGGCGAGGCCGACTCCGAACAGGGCGGCGCCCATCAGGAGGACCGCGAAGCTTCCCCAGATTGTCGCCAGCAGCATCGCATGAGCCCCGACGGCGGAAACCACCAGTCCCCCAGCGAGGGCGACGCGCCGCCCGCGCGTGAGCGCCAGGACGGCCAGCGGGTGGGCGGCGGCGGCACCGGCCAGCGAGAGTGCCATGACCGGCCAACCGGCGTAGGCGTTGCTGCCGGAGAGCTCCACCGCCAGGAGAGCTGCAACGGGGAGCACCAGCCCCGCCGCGGTGCCGATCAGCAACTGGCCGACGACGAGCGTGGTGACCGCGCGGGCTGGGAGTGCCGCGAGGCTCGCGCCGGACTTGAACATGGGTTGAACCGTACACCGGGGCATGGAGATCCGCCAGCCCTCGCAGGACTTCGGTCCCTTGTGTTCCCAGCATTCTGGATGTTAGCGCCGTGGTTCTTCCTAGCTCGGCTGCGTCGCCTGGAAGGCCCGTGGCGCTACTGTGGAGTGCCCGACGATGGAGCCTCGTGGCCCGGCGATGGGAGGATCGCGATGGACCTCAATCTCGTGCTGACGCTGTTCGCCGGGGCGATCGTGGCCCTCTCCGCGTTCTCCTCCGCCCTCCAGCGGGCGAGCCTGCCGGAGCCGCTGCTGACGCTGGCGTTCGGCGTGCTCATCGGCCCGTACGCGCTCGGCGTGGTGCGGATCGAGCGCGCCGCCGGAACCTGATGGAGGAGGACTCCTACCTCGGCTTCATCATCCCGGCCTCGCTGCTCGTGCTGGGAGGCGCCAAGCTGATGGGCACCGACGCCGTGCTGGCCGTGTTCGTGTCCGCCGCGGTGTTCGGGCAGCTGATCCCGCCGCGGGACAAGAAGCAGAAGGGCAAGGTGGACGACGTCGTCAATCGGTTCTTCACCCTCCCCGTCTTCACCCTGCTGGGTATCGCCCTGCCGATGGCGGAGTGGGGGAACGTGGGTGCCGGGGTGGTGGCCGCCGTGGTGACGGCCGTGCTCGCGCGCCGGATCATCGCCGTGTGGGCGCTGCGCCCGCTGCTGAGGATGGTGCACAGCCGGGCGGAGGCGGCCTTCATCAGCTGGTTCGGCCCCATCGGGATCTCGACCCTGTTCTACGCCACCTGGCGGAGCGCCTCACGGGCAACCACGAAGTGTTCACCCTCGCCACCCTTGC
This sequence comes from Actinomycetota bacterium, assembly GCA_009930425.1. Taxonomy (GTDB): domain Bacteria; phylum Actinomycetota; class Actinomycetes; order Actinomycetales; family Actinomycetaceae; genus UBA1383. Next base: position 24,195 of record RZYE01000007.1, read on the forward strand.
CATCGCCGCGTCCGTGCTGATCCACGGCGCGAGCGCGGCGCCGTTGGGCGCCTGGCTGCGTCGACAGGAGCGGCAGGGCCAGGAGCGCCAGGAACGGCAGGCCGAGTGGAAGGGAGCGAGGGACGGCGGAGTTCCGGCCTGACCACCGGCGAGATCCGCTCCTGATCCCGCTTGGCTCACGGCGCGGGCAGGTCTACCCTTGCAATACCCCCGCAGGGTATTCGAGGCCGGTGGCTCCAGTCGGCTGTGATCGCGAGGAGCGTGCAGAACCATGTGGAACGGGTACGGAATGGGCATGGGAATGGCCTGGTCGTGGGTCTTCTGGATCCTGCTCATCGTCGGAATCGTCGTACTGCTGGTGGTGGTGGTGCGGTACATCGGCCCCGGCGGGTCCGGCAGGGAGGACCAGGGTGGTGGGAAGGGTGGCAACACCGACCATCCCCCACAGGGCACCCGTTCGTACGGCGCCGGCTCGTACGGCACCGACTCCCACGGCGGGGGGAACGAACGTGCCCGCCAGATCCTGGCCGAGCGCTACGCCCGCGGGGAGATCGAGACCTCCGAGTACCAGGAGCGGCTCCGCGCCCTCCGGGAGGAGTGAGCGTGCAGGAGATGACCCGCCGACAGGCCCTGATACTCGGGGCGGTGGGCGCGGGCAGCGTCGTCACCGGGGCTGTCGGCCTGTCCCAGACGGGCCTGCCGTGGGACCAGCGCTCCGGTCCGGGCCGTGGGCCGACTCCCTCCGGCGGCGGCGCGGACCTCCTCCAGCCCACCGTTCTGAACAGCAGCGATGGGCTCCTGGAGGTAGAGCTCGAGATGGGCCGGGCCGAGGTCACCCTCGGAGACCGCACCGCCCGGATGCTCACCTACAACGGCACCGTCCCCGGCCCCACGCTGCGGCTCAGGCCGGGTGACACGCTGCGCGTCCGCCTCGCCAACGACATCGCCGAGCCCACGAACCTGCACGTCCACGGCCTGCACGTCTCACCCGAGGGCAACGGGGACAATCCATTCCTCACGATCGAGCCGGGCGAGACCTTCGACTACGAGTTCACCCTCCCGCCCGACCACCCCACCGGCACCTTCTGGTACCACCCCCACCACCACGGGTACGTGGCGGACCAGATCTTCGCCGGACTGTACGGCGCGATCATCGTGGAGGACGGCCCGCCCGCGGACTCCCCCGCGGACGGCGAGCGCCTCCTCGTCATCTCCGACATCTCCCTCACCGGCGAGGGCAAAGTCCGCGCCGCCTCCATCCGGGACCGGATGATGGGCCGCGAGGGCGAGATCGTGCTGGTGAACGGCCAGGTCCGACCCCGGATCGCCACCACCGCCGGGCGGACCGAGCGTTGGCGCGTGGTCAACACGTGCGTCTCGCGGCACCTTCGCCTCGACCTGACGGGCGCGAAGGTCCAGCTCCTGGGCGTGGACGTCGACCGGCACCAGCCCCGCGACCTCGGCGACCTCATCCTCGCCCCCGGCAACCGTGCCGAGCTCCTCGTGACCGCCGACGCCGGAACCTCCGAGTTCCGGACCCTCGGCTACGACCGGGGTGGCATGGGGATGGGGATGATGGGCCGCGGTGGGCGGACCTCCGGGAGCGAGGGCGCCGCCGTCGTCCTCGCGACGGTGGAGGCGAGCGAGGGCGGACCAGCGAACGGCAGTGGACGCACGGACGACAGCAGACCAACGGACAGCAGCGGACGAGCGGACGACGGCGGCCAGGCCGGCGCTGAGGACGAGGGGGGCGCGGCGGCGGCGTCGTCGCTGCCGGAACAGTCATTGCTCCGCGACCTGCGCGACGCCGAGCCGGCCGCGCGTCGCACCATCTCCTTCACGATGGGCATGGGGATGGGGGCGGGCATGTCGTTCGGGTTCAACGGCCGGGAGTTCGACGCCGACCGCACGGATCAGGACCCCGCGGCCGGGTCGGTGGAGGAGTGGACCATCCTGAACACCACGCCCATGGAGCACCCGTTCCACCTGCACGTGTGGCCGATGCAGGTGGTGGGGGCAAATGGGTCGGCGGTGTCGGAGCCGTACTGGCGGGACGTGGTGCAGGTGCCGGCTGGTGAGAGCCGGACGGTGCGGATCGCGTTCGACACCTTCTCCGGCCGGACCGTCTACCACTGCCACATCCTCGACCACGAGGACGCGGGCATGATGGGGGTGGTAGAGGTGGGGGAATGACTGACCGAACCGGCGCCCCCAAGGACCACTCCCACGACGAGTACTTCGTCCTGGAGGGTTCCGGCCCCGACAGGCGTCTGATCCGCTACCACGAGGACGCCGAAGCTGCGCGCACCCACGCGCTCGCGAGCGGCGGCACCCTCCTCCGGGGACGCACCGAGGTGGTGTGGGCGAGCCTGGAGACGATCCCGTTGAACGTGGACGACGCGTACTGATCCCGCCCGGACGTCCGACGACGGCGGCGCGGCCGTCCGTCAGCCGGGCACGCGGCGTCGTCGGCTGGCGTCAGTTGGAGAGGTCGCGCTCGACCTTGCTGCGGATCTGCTCCCAGGCGGCGGCAGCGCGGGTGTCGAAGGGGTCGGCTGTGCCGATGGTGTCGGACATGGCCTGGGCACTGGGCATGGGCGGTAGGTTGCTGAGGCTCGCCGGTTCGGCTCGAAGGGCGCTGGCGATGAGGGACCGGATGGGGGCCTCGAGCTTGTCGAGGACCTGCTGGGGTGCGCGGGCAGCCTCCGCCTGGGCTTGCTCCGCTTCCTTCGCCGCTGTGGCGGCGCGCTGGTCCGCATGGCCTGCCTGCTGCTGCGCCTCGGTGGCACGCTGGTCCGCCTCACCCGCTTGCTGCTGCGCGTTGGCCGCCTGCTCCTGGGCCTGCGTGGCCACCTGCTGCGAGGCCTGGATTCCGAAGTAGGCCGTCACCATCGCCGCCAGCGGTGAGGCGAGCGCGCCGAAGAGGGCGAGGCCCTTGTCGGGGTTCCAGTCCTTGATCAGCACCAACGACAGGACGAACGCCGCGCCGAGGATGCCGGCACCTATCGCCACCGCCACCAGGCCGTACCTGAAACGCCAGCGGCTGAACGCGCCCTCCTCCCCGGGCTTCGCGGGGATGGGGGTGGTGGGAGTGGACGGCGCGGGCTGGGCTGGCGTGGGCGCAGGCTGTTCGGGCGTGGGAGCGTTGTCGTTCTGGCTCAAGGTCCCCCCTCGGGTGTTCAACATGCGGCGAAACGTCTACACCAGACATGGTGGCACAACTCCGCGGGGCGCGGAACGACTTGCGGCTGGGGACACCGTCCGCCCCTGAATAGTGGCGAACTCCACGAGGTCCGCGTCGGCGTGTCCATGGCCACCGTAATCTCCTTGTAGGCGGCCAGTTCATCTCCCTTCTGGTGGTCACGTGATCTCCCGTTTCGTGGCCAGCTGATCTCCCTGCCGT
>RZYE01000529.1 GCA_009930425.1 Actinomycetota bacterium
TCCTGCACCATGTTGCCGTGGGTGATCAGGACGCCCTTGGCGCTGCGGGTGGTGCCGGACGTGTAGACGATGGTGGCGACGTCGTCGGGCCCGGCGAGCTGGCGACGCTCAGCGATCACGGAGTCCGGCACGTCCGCGCCCCGGGCCGCCAGCGCCTCGAGGTCCGCGCCGGGGGTGAGGTCCATGGTCCACACGGGCAGGGCCCCCACGCAGCCCTCCGCGCACGCGGCGCGCAGGAGCTCGGCGTGCACGGCCTCCCCGGCCACGGCGAGCACCGGCTGGCTGTCGCGGATGATGTCCGCCGCCTGGGTCACCGAGGAGGTGGGGTACAGGGGCACCACCACGGCGCCGGCGTAGGCGCAGGCCATGTCCACGACCGCCCACTCGTAGCGGGTGGGGGCGGCGACGGCGACGGCGTCGCCCGGCTCCACCCCGGTGGCCACCATTCCCCTGGCCACCGCGATGACCGTGTCCTCGAACTCGCGGGTGGTGACGTCGCGCCAGGCGTCGCCGTCGCGCACCTGGAAGGCGACGTGCTCGGGCGCGGCGGCCGCGCGGCTGGCGAGCAGGTTCGCGACGTTCCGGAGGTCGGGGCGTGCGGGGGCGGCAGGGGTGGAGGACTCGATCATGGGGCGGCCTTCCGGGCAGCAGGGACCAGCATGATCAATCTAGATCGAGTGGGGCTCCCGCGACAGTCCAACGTTCGACCGTCTCACGCGCGAGATGGCCGCCCCAGAGTCCGTACCCGAGGGCCGAGGGATGGAAGCGGTCGACCGCCTGCATCGGCCCGGAGCCGAGGACGGGCGCAGGCACGTGCAGGACGCGTGGCGCGAGCTCCTGGGCAAGGGTGGCGAGCGTGCCGTCGAGGGTGGTGGCCTGGCGGCCGAGCACGCCGCGCAGCGGCTGGGGGAGCGCCGTGAACCTCCCGACGGCGGGGAGTCCCGCCAGCACCACCAGGCCCCCGGGCGTGAGGTGCGGCTCGAGCGCGCCGATCACCTGTGCCACGGCGGCACGCCACGCCCGCGGCGAGGTGAGCGAGAGGGTGTCGTTGACGCCGAGCACCACGACGGCGATGTCGTGGGTGCCCGCCACCTCCGGGACGAGGTCCCGCAGGACGTCCCGTGCGGTGGCCCCGGAGCGCCCTACGGCGGTCCACGCCACGTGCCGGCCGGAACGCTCCGCGAGGGCGCGCGCGAGGTGGGCGGCCAGCGCCTCCTCCTGCGTGGCGGCACCCACCCCGACCGCGGTGGACTCCCCGATGACGAGGAGGGAGAGGGGAGCGGCGTCGTCGGCGGTGGGAGGGGAGGGTGCGGAGGGTGCGGCGTCGCCCGAGCGCGGTCCGGCGGCCTCGGGCAGGCGGGGGATGCGGCGGCGGACGC
>RZYE01000530.1 GCA_009930425.1 Actinomycetota bacterium
CCCATGGCCTACAAACTGGTACTGCTCCGCCATGGCGAGAGCGATTGGAACGCAAAGAACCTCTTCACGGGGTGGGTCGACGTCCCGCTCTCGGAGAAGGGAACCCAGGAGGCGCTGCGCGGCGGCACCCTCCTCACGGACGCCGGGGTGCTGCCGGACATCGTCCACACCTCGTTGCTGCGCCGCGCGATCATGACGGCGAACCTCGCCCTCGACACCGCGGACCGCCACTGGATCCCGGTGAAGCGCCACTGGCGGCTCAACGAGCGCCACTACGGCGCCCTGCAGGGGAAGAACAAGAAGGAGATCCGCGACGAGTACGGCGAGGAGCAGTTCATGCTGTGGCGCCGCTCGTACGACGTGCCCCCGCCGCCCATCGAGGCCGGCTCCGAGTGGTCGCAGGACGCGGACCCGCGCTACGCCGGCGAGCCCATCCCGATGACCGAGTGCCTGAAGGACGTCCTCGAGCGGGCACTGCCCTACTGGGAGTCCGAGATCGTGCCGGACCTCAAGTCCGGGATGACCGTGATGGTGGCCGCGCACGGCAACTCGCTGCGCGCGATCGTGAAGCACCTGGACGGCATCTCCGATGACGACATCGCCGGCCTCAACATCCCGACCGGGATCCCGCTCTACTACGAGCTCGACGAGGACCTGAAGCCGATCACCGCCGGCGGCACCTACCTCGATCCCGAGGCCGCGGCGGCAGCGATCGCGGCGGTCGCGAACCAGGGCAAGTAGCAGCCCGGATGACAGCCGGAAGGGGCCGGGTCCACGCGGACCCGGCCCCTTCCGTGTGGCCTCATTCCCGGTGCTGGCCGTCCGGTTCGTCGTCCCGGAGCAGCACCGACGCGTCCAGGTCCCCCGTGACGAGGTAGCCCACGCGCTTGGCGCCGGAGACGCAGTGGTCCCCCAGCCGCTCGAGGAAGCGGGACAGCAGCACGGCGTCCACGACCTCCTGGCGGGTGAGTGGCTCGTCGGAGGCGAGCAGCTTGAACGTCACGTCGAGGAGGCGATCGAGCGTGTCGTCCCGGTGGGCGATGCGGCTCACGAGGCCGACCTCATGCTTCTCCATGAGCTCGATGAGCATGTGGGTGATGTCGGAGGCGGCGTGGCTCATCTCGATCAATGCGTCGAGCATCGCACCCGAGGATGCCCTGTCCGGGTACCGGGAACGCACGATCGAGGAGATGTTCCGGGCGAGGTCGCCCATCCGCTCGAGCGTCGCGGAGAGCCGCAACGCGGAGACCACCAGGCGGAGGTCCGTGGCCACCGGCTGTTGGCGGGCGAGCATCGTCAGGCTCATGTGCTCGATCTCGTCCTCGAGCTCGTCGATCCGGTTGTCCGCGTCGATCACCGCCTGGGCGAGCTCGAGGTCC
>RZYE01000531.1 GCA_009930425.1 Actinomycetota bacterium
CAGCAGCTCCGCGGGCCAGATCTGGGAGTGGAAGACGATGTTGTCCTTGCCCATGAAGTAGTAGGAGCGGGCCTCCGGGTCGTTCCACCAGCGGCGCCACGCGTCCGGGTCCCCAATGCGGTGGGCCCACTCGATGGAGGCGGAGAGGTAACCGATGACGGCGTCGAACCAGACGTAGAGCCGCTTCGGCTGGTCCTCCCAGCCGGGGATCGGGATGCCCCAGTCGATGTCCCGGGTGATGGCGCGGGGCTTGATCTCCTCGAGGATGTGCTGGGAGAACTTGATGACGTTGGGGCGCCAGGTGCCAGTGGCGGCGCGGCCCTCCAGCCACTCGCCCAACTCCTCCGCGAGCGCCGGCAGGTCCAGGAACCAGTGGGTGGTCTCCACGAACGTGGGGGTCTCGCCGTTGATGCGGGAGCGCGGGTCGATGATGTCCGTGGGGTCGAGCTGGTTGCCGCAGTTGTCGCACTGGTCGCCGCGCGCGGAGTCGTAGCCGCAGATCGGGCAGGTGCCCTCGATGTAGCGGTCCGGGAGGGTGCGGCCGGTGGAGGGGCTGATCGCCGAGAGGGTGGTCCGCTCCAGCAGGTAGCCGTTGTCACGGACCGTGCGAAACATCTCCTGCGCCACCGCGTAGTGGTTGGTGGTGGTGGTGCGGGTGAACAGGTCGTAGGCAAGTCCCAGCCGGGTCAGGTCCTCCACGATGATCCGGTTGTTCGTGTCCGCGAGCTCCCGCGGGCTCACCCCCGCCGCGTCCGCCGCCACCAGGATCGGGGTGCCGTGCTCGTCCGTACCGGACACCATCAGCACCTCGTGGCCCGCCATGCGCATGTAGCGGGAGAAGATGTCCGATGGCACGCCGAAACCGGCGACATGGCCGATGTGGCGCGGCCCATTGGCGTACGGCCAGGCGACGGCGGAGAGGATCTGGGTCATGGTCCCAGACTAGTGGCGCGAGGCTGGGGGCTCAGTTCCTGTCCGTGAGGCTTCGGTCGGTCCGCCGCCGCGGCTCACGGCTCGGCTTCGGTCGGGGTTCGGGCCTGCGTTGCCGCAACGCCTGCCCGCCCACCCCGGTCACCCACTCGCGCATCAGACGTTCCGCCGCCGCGGCGAGGTTGGCGCCGGCGTGGGCGAACGCCTCCGGGAGCGGGGTGCCGGGTGGGGTGATGGCGAGCGCGCGGACGATCCCGAGTTCAGCGAGATGTCGGGGGTCCAGCTCGGCGGCGACGCGGCCGGCCAGCACCGCGGTGGGCACACCGGCAGCGTGGGCGATCGCCGCGACCCCCGCGGGGACCTTGCCGGCGAGGCTCTGGGAATCGAAGGACCCCTCCCCCGTGATGACGAGGTCCGCGCCGGCGACGGTGGCGCGCAGGCCCACCA
>RZYE01000532.1 GCA_009930425.1 Actinomycetota bacterium
CGCCGAGGACCTCCGGCAGGAGGTCCATGCGTGGGCTGCCGACCAATCCGGGTTTGTCGAGCTGGGCCTCGACCGGGAGCGCAACGGCTGGATCACGCTCTGGGTCAAGGGCGCAGACGTTGCCGCGATGCAGGAGGACGTCGCCCGCAGGTGGCCCGGCGAGGGGATCGTGGTGGTCGAGGTGCCCTGGACCACCGAGGAACTTGAGGCTGTGCGGGCCGAGGTCGACGCCGCCCTGCGGGGGGCCGGTGTTCGAACCAGCGGGTCGGGAGTGTCACCGCACCGCGGCGTCGTCGAGATCCACCTCGGGGTCATCACAGCGGAGGCGGAGGCCGTGCTCGCCGACTTCGCCGGCCAACCATTGTGCGTCGACGGTGTCCCGGCGTCTGAGGCTCCTGAGCAGGACGGCGTTCAGCCGACGGCCGGAGACGGGTGGCGCCTCCTCGGGCAGGGGTTGACCGGTGAAACCTACCGCACCTCGGTGGCCACGACCGATGACCAGCTGCAGCAGATGTGGCGAACCGCCGGCCTGGCGGGCGACGCCCCGCAGGTCGACTGGGAGAACGAGATCGCGGTGTGGTTCGGAGCGGTGTACGGCTCAGGGTGCCCGGTGCGGATGGACGGTGTCGTCGTCCAGGGTGACCTGCTCCACGCCGACCTCGTCGTCCCCGGGGAGCTCTACGGCTGCAACGATGATGCCAACCCGCATGCCTTCGTGGTGGCGCTCGCCCGGGACCTGCTGCCGAACGGACCATTCCGGGTGCAACTCGGGGCGCGTGATCCCTATCCCGGGGCACCAGAGGAACGCACCCTGGTGGACGTGGACCTGACTCCGCCTGGGAGCACCGCCACGAACGAGCAGGTGCACACCGACGCATCCCTCACCGGCTCCCCTGAACCTCCACTGGTCACCGACGGGGACGAGCTGCCGGCCGACCAGCCCGTGCGGTACGTCTTCCGTGACAGCCCGGGCTGCGACACCCCTGTGCTCGGTCCGCTCGACGGATCGATCTGGCGATTGGCCGACCAGGAAGCGCCCTGGGACGTCCGGGATGGCGACGACCTCACGCTCTACCCGTTGGGCGGATCCAACCGCGAAATCGTCGTATCCGCACCACACATGGACTGGCTGTTCGTCCGCCTCCCACCAGGCGAGAGCTGCCCCTGAACCCGATTGTCCGCAGCATGAGCGAGCATCCCAATATGGGTCCCGTTCTGGTATTGTCGGTGGCATGACCACACAGATCGCGATCCGTCTGCCCGATGACATGGTGGCCTTCCTCGATAAGTCCGTGGCCGCCGGCAAGGCTCCCAGCCGGGCAGCGCTGGTGGCCCGCGCCGTCGAGCGCGAGATGCGCCGCCAAGTTGCCGAGCAC
>RZYE01000533.1 GCA_009930425.1 Actinomycetota bacterium
AGTCCGGCGGCGTGGAACAGGAGGTCTGTCCCGACGCGTTGCCTCAGCGCCTCGATGGTCACCGCGCCGGACAGCCGGTAGGGGAGGGCCTCCCAATCCGTTCCGACGACGATCTGCGTGGGCGGCCCGGACTCGGTGCCGCGCTCGTGGACCAACCGGATGCCGGGCTCGGGAGGGGCAGCGTTCGGGTCGATGAGGCACCAGCCCCAGAGGGAATGGAGGTGGGCCCGCTCGTCCGAGGTCAGGCTGGACGTGTCGACGGCCACCCGCGTCCCCAGGACCCGCAACTCCACGCCCTCACCCCGATCTCGTGAAACGACGGCACCACCGTAACGCGCGGTGTCGTAGCTCACCGTATCGGTCCGGCGTCACGGGCACCTCACGGGCGGGGAGTGGCGACGCGCCGCCTATAGTTGGTGCAGCACCAGCGGGAGGACCAGGTGAGCGAAGAACAGCCAACACGCCGTTCCCGGCGCCAGGCGGAGGCGGGCACCGAGAGTGTGGGCGCGGCCTCGCCGGCCCGCCGTCGGCTGTTGAAGGTCCTCCTCATCCTGCTGGGTGCCCTCGCCGTCGTTGCGGTGGGTGGCGTCCTCGCGGTCCAGTTCCTGCTGAACAGCACGGTCGAGCGGATCGACGACCCGTTCGCGGACCTGACGGATCGGCCGACCCGGCCGGCGCCGTCGGCGGGCGCGACCGAGGAGCCCGGCGAGCCCCCGGTCAACGTCCTCGTCCTGGGGTCCGACTCACGGATCTCGGCAGGCGATCCCTCGCAGTGGGAGTACGGCGCGCAGCGGACGGACGCGATCCTGCTCGTGCAGGTCAGCGGGGACCGCGAGGACGCGTTCGTGATGTCAATCCCGCGGGACTCGTGGGTGCCGATCCCCGGCTACGGGATGGCCAAGATCAACGCCGCGTTCTCCTATGGTGGGCCCGCGCTGATGATCGAGACGGTCGAGCAGCTCACCGGGATCTACATCGACCACTTCGCGGTCACGGACTTCGAGTCGTTCGCCACCATCACCGATGCGCTGGGCGGCGTGGACATGTACCTGCCCAACGGACTCTCTGGCGACGGGGTCAACCTCGCCCCGGGTGACCACACCCTGAGCGGGGAAGAGGCCCTCGTGTACGTCCGGCAGCGGTACAACCTCTCCGGCGGGGACTTCTCCCGCGTGCAGCGCCAGCAGAACTGGATGCGCTCCATCATGCGGGCGGTGTTCGAGCAGGAGATCCTCAAGGACATCGGGAAGCTCACCACCTTCTCGTCGACGGTGCTGCAGTCGGTGGCGGTGGACGAGGGCATGACCCTGCCGCGTGCCGTCACCATCGGCTACTCGATGAGGGACCTCCGCGGCGAGGACGTCACGTTCATGAC
>RZYE01000534.1 GCA_009930425.1 Actinomycetota bacterium
AGCCTCCACCACTTCGGCACCGCCGACGCATGGATCCCGATGGACGTGGTCACCCAGATCCGTGACGCCGTCACCGCCGGGCGCGACGACGTCGAGTTCGAGCTGTACGACGGCGCCAACCACGCCTTCGACAATCCGCACCCGCTCTTCCACCACGCGGAGGCGTCGGCGGTGGCGTGGGAGCGGACGCTCGCCTTCCTCGCCCGACACCTCGGTCCCCGCCAGGCTGGCTCAGCCGGCTAGGCCAGGTGGCTCGCGATCCACGCCTGGAGCTTCGCCTTGGGGAGTGCGCCCACCTGACGCGAGACCTCGCGTCCACCGCGCATCATGAGCATGGTCGGGATGCCCTGAACGTTGAACCTGCGGGAGATCCTGGGGGCGTTGTCGACGTTGACCTTCACCACCTTGAGCTTCCCCGCGTTCTCCCGTGCCGCCTGCTCGAGCAGTGGGCCGATGGTCCGGCAGGGCCCGCACCACGGCGCCCACAGGTCCACCAGCACGGGAACGCGGGCGTTGACCGCGGCGTCGAAGTTCTCCTCGTTGGCGGGGACCAGCCAGGGCAGGGGTGACCGGCAGGACGCGCAGCGGGGCGTGCCGCTCGCCGAGGCGGGCACGCGGTTGCGGGTCCCGCAGGAAGGACAGGTGGTGACGGGCTTCGCGCTCATGGTGACTCCCATTATCCGGCTCCGGTGACTGGTCCGCTGGTCAGCCGGAGGGAGATGACCGGCGGCCGCCCTGCGCGGAGCGGTTCACGCGGGTCGAGACGGCGCACGGATCGGTCACGATCGCACTTGTCCCCACGTGCGTACGCACAACGATCCTCCGGACCTCGTGCAGCTCGCGCCCGTCCCCAACAGCGCACGCAGAACGATCCTGCGGGTCTGGGACGTTACCGCGGGTCCTGTGCGGCTCGCCCCTTCTCCCAATTGCGTACGCAGAACGATCGGGCACCCGCTCTTGGGGTCGGCGGTGATGTCCGTGGCCCCAAGAGCGTGCGCAGAACGATCCTGCGGGCCTTGTGCGGCTCGACTCCGCCCCCAACAGCGTGCGCAGAACGATCCCGCGGGTCTGGGACGTTCCTGCGGGCGGTATACCACCCGCCAGAACGTTCTGCGTACGCAATTGGGGAGGCGGGCCAAGACTGCGGGCGCACTTGGGGGCCGAAGGGAGCCCGGCCACAACTGCGGGCGCACTTGGGGCCCGAAGGGCAAGCGAGTCAATGCTGCGCACGAATCGGTCAGGAGCGCCCTCATCCCGGGCGGTTTCCGCACCCGTCTGCGCTGGGCGATAGAGTGTGGGGCACCACAATGGGGAGGCACGGGAGGTCTTGAGTGGCGCACGTCAACGAGGGCAGGCCGCGCAGCGGCTGGTACCC
>RZYE01000535.1 GCA_009930425.1 Actinomycetota bacterium
GTTCGACAACGACTACCGGCGCCTCAAACGCGAGCACGCCGCCACGTTCAAGGCGGTCGTCAAGGAGTGGTTCGCCCCCGCCTGTGACGCCCACGCCAACGACCCCACCACACCCTGGCCCGCCGCGCTGCGGGTCAAACCAGTGCGGTCCGCTCCCGGAATCCTTGAGATGACCTGGCCCTTCGCCAGTCCAGACGGGCGAGCGACCTTCGAACTCGTCACCGTGGACGGCGAACTGCGCTGCCGGTGGCGTCGGGTGGGAGATCACGACGTCTTCAAGAGCCCTTAGGGGTGGGCTACTCAAGGCGTGAAGCCTATTCAGTCGGAGTGGCGTTCGCCCTCGGTGAGGGTGCTGAGGTCGCGCACGGCGTACCGGTGGTGCTCCCACTCTTCCTCGAGGATGGTGTGAAGGCACGAGAGCACGGTCTCATCGTGCTTCGGGGAGTGGGGGTTCTTGCGAGCAGCGGCAAGCTGGTCAGGGGTGACGTGGGCGAGGAAGTCAGCCACGCGTGCCTGCCGGTCGGCGCGCGCTGTGAGGACCTCGTCCCAGGTCGGGTTCTGGGCGGTGAAGACGGAGTCGTCGTAAGCGTCGCTGGCGTGGTCATCGTTGGGCAGACCGACGGGGTGGTAGGGCTGGTCGTGTTGCAGGACGGCCTTTCCCAACCATGTGTCGGTCGCCATCACCAGGTGCCGCAGGGTCTGGATCAGGGACCACTCGCCGTCGACCGACACCTCGACCGTGCCCGGCGGCATCGTGCTTGCACGAGCGAGCGTCCCGGCCCAGGTTCGTTCCACTGCCATCCATGCCGCGCGGAGGCCGTCGGGATCGGTGGCACCGCGCAACTCACGGCCCGGGAAGCGGCGGTTCAGCTCGGCGTCGACCAAGGGCACGACGTCGACGCCGTTGACGAGCAGTCCCGCGCCATCCTCCAGCAACCAGGGGGAGTCGACCTCCATACCGCCGACGTCGCTCCCGCGAATGACGACCTGGGACAGATCGCATCCGATGAAACGGGACTCACGCAGGCTGCGGTTCCTGAAGGTTCGGTGGTGAAGGCTCTCCGGCTGACTGTCGACCATGAAGCCCAGCGTCGCATGGCCGACCGAGACTGGCACACGGGGCTCGGTGTGGCGCGAATCCAAGCGTCACCACGCTGAGCCAAGGGGTGCGGGCGGCAGAGGACGCTCCGCAGGTTGCGTCCGAATACCCACCGCTCGCGGCTGTTGGTCACGGTCCGACTCGCAACTGCGAGTGCCTGCTGGCGGGCTGGCCGGGTTGACCCAGGACAGTGACGTCATGGTGGACACGCTGACCACCGTGAGGCGCAGCAACGTCCAGGCTCGGGTTGGTCGGCTGTCGAGCCAGCAGATGG
>RZYE01000536.1 GCA_009930425.1 Actinomycetota bacterium
ACGATCGGGCCGCGGTCGTACAGGAAGAAGATCGCGATGCCGAGGATCACCAGGGAGACGAGGGAGATGAGGATGACGCGCTTGGGTCCGATCCTGTCGTCGAGCAGTCCGAACGCCATGGTGCTGAGCCCGGCCACGATATTGGCGGCGGCGCCGAAGATGATGACCTCGCCCGCGCTGAACCCGAACGTCCCGGCAGCGATGACCGCACCGAACGCGAAGACGCCGGCGAGCCCGTCGCGGAAGAGGGCACTGGCGAGCAGGAAGTAGATCGTGTGCGGCGAGGCGCGCCAGATCCGCTTCACCGATCGGCCCAGCTCGCGGTAGGAGTCCACCACTCCCGTGGCGGGGGCGAGGTTGGTGCGGGGGCGTTCCTTCAGGTTGAGGAAGGTCGGGATGGTGAAGATGAGGGTCCAGAGGCCGCACACCAGCATGGAGACGCGAATGTCCATGCCGTCGTCCCCGGTGACGCCGAAGAGGCCGACGTCCGGCTGGATGAACAGGAAGTAGATGAGGAGGAGCACCAGGATGCCGCCCAGGTACCCCATGCCCCAGCCGAAGCCGGAGACGCGCCCCACGTTCCTCTCGGTGGCCACGTCGTCGAGCAGGGCGTTGTAGTTCACGCCGGCGATCTCGCCGACCACGGAGCCCACGCCCAGCAGGATGAGCCCCACCCAGAGGTAGGCGGGGTCGGGGCGCACCACGAACAGGGAGGCGGAGATCGCCGCGAGCGCCCAGGTGAGGTACCGCAGCGACTTCAGCTTCGACCCGCGCCGGTCCGCGTTCTGCCCGAGCACAGGTGCGAGCAGGGCGATGAAGAGGCCCGCGATGGTGGTCGAGGTGGCGAGGGACTGCGACGTGTAATTCTCCGTGCCGAAGGATGCCGAGGTGATGTAGACCGAGAACACGAACGTGGTGATCACCGTGTTGAACGGCTGGGTCCCCCAGTCCCACATCGCCCAGGAGATGATCGTCTTCTTCGACGCACCCTCGTTGGCGGCAAGGGCCGAGCCCGTGACGATGTCGGGTGCGATGGCCCCCGGTGCTGTGGAGGGATCCGGTGGGGAGTCGCTGATGCTCACACACGCAACCTAGCGGACGGACGGCGCGGGTCCCGCCCCATCGGCCCCCGAGTCCGCGGTCCTGATCGGCCAGGTGCGCGCGGACGCCACGAACCGGTGCCGGCCGCGGGCTCGCCGTGGCGCGGTCCGGCCGGGCGCGCGCGGACGCCACGCCGGACCGGGTTCGCCGAGGCGGCGGCGAGCGAGGAGGTCCAGCGTTCGTCCCACGGCCACGGCGCCCGATACCCTCGTAGGCATGGGACTTCGCCTCTACGACTCCGCCACGCGCAGCGTGCGGGATTTCGTTCCGC
>RZYE01000537.1 GCA_009930425.1 Actinomycetota bacterium
CACCGTCCACGCCCTGTCGATCCACCGGAGCCAGGGCAGCCAGTACGAGCGGGTGACGGTTGTGCTCCCGCCGGCGTCGTCGCCGCTGATGACGCGCGAACTGCTGTACACCGCGGTGACGCGGGCGCAGGAACACGTGCGGATCGTGGGGACGCCGGATGCGCTGGCCGCTGCGCTGCGGCGGCCGATCGTCCGGGCCAGCGGGCTGCGGGAGCGGGAGTGATGGTGGGGCTCGGGGCGACGGCAGGCCGCGGCGCGAGCCGGGCGCAGGCATGACGCCGGGCGCGGGCGCGATGCCGGGCAAGGGTTGGGCGTCGTCCGGGGGCGCGAACCTGCCTGAGTCCTGCCCGTGCGGCGGCGGCCGTTTCGCGGAGTGCTGCGGCCCTGTCCTCGAGGACCCGGCGCGCGCCACCACCGCCGAGCAGCTGATGCGGTCGCGCTACACCGCCTTCGTCCTCGGCGACTCCGGCCACCTCCTGCGCACCTGGCACCCCCGCACCCGCCCGAATGACCTCACCATCGGCGGCGTCAGGTGGACGGGACTGCGCATCCTCGACGTCGTCGACGGCGGTCCCGGGGACACCCGCGGCGTCGTGGAGTTCGAGGCCCGCTACCGGGCCGACGGCGCCAGGGGCGTCATGCGTGAGAGATCCGTCTTCGAGCGGCGCGCCGGACGATGGCTCTACGTCGAGGCGGAGACAAAGTAGTCCTGATCCTGGGCACGCCGAGCGGACACCGATGCCTCGACCACGAGTCAGGCCACCGCCGCCACCTCACCGCCGCCACCTCACCGCCGCCACCTCACCGCCGCCACCTCACCGCCGCCACCTCACCGCCGCCAACGCGCGTGTGCGGCGCAACACACCGGGCGACACGCCGGGCGCTTCACAGTTGGTGCGCCAGTGTCCACAGGGGTGCCGATAGCGTCACTGCGTCCACAGACGAGGGCCACTTTTCGTTGCTATAGCAACGATTGCCTCTTGCGGCATGGGGGTGGTTGGGTGTAGACTCGAACGCATGTACACGGGGGCAGGAACGGGTGACACTCACCTTTCACACGCGCCCGTGACCACTCTCGCCGACGCCCTCGCTACGTTGGATCAGGCATGGACGGCAGCGCTATCTCCCGTCGGTGTGGCCGGAGTTGGCGATCCCTCGGTGGTGGTCGAGCAGTTCTCTGATGCTGGGCTGCTGGCCGTCGTCGGGGCGGTGGGGGCGTTGACCCGGCACGCCGAGGCATTCAGTGCCATGCTGGCCGCCGAGGTCGCCAGGCGGTCTCCGGTGGGTTCGCGGACCGGGAACCTGGCCCGCACGCAGGGGTATGCCTCCCCCGGCCGCCTGATCGCTGCGTCCCGTGGCGGGCAGATCGG
>RZYE01000105.1 GCA_009930425.1 Actinomycetota bacterium
GCCGTCGGGCTCCGGGCCGAAGAGCAGGGCGTCGCCCGGCTCGTAGGCGATGTCGGTGTACCGGGTGGTTCCCCGGCCGGTGAAGGCGAACATCCGCCCGGGGAGGTGCGCGGCGGCGTCGTCGAGGTCCGGGTGGACCACCACGCGGGCGAGGTCGTGGTAGTCCAGCCCGGCGCGCCGCAGGTGCGCGTCGGTGAGCTGGAAGCCCAGCGGCTCCACGAGGTGCAGCGTGGCTCCCGTGCAGGCCACCATGCGGATGGCGTTCCCGGTGTTCGGCGGGATCCGCGGGGAGAAGAACACGACGTGGAACACGGTTCCCAGCCTACTGGCGGGGCGCGGCGGGGGACCGGGCCAGGACAGCCGGGCACCAGCCGCGCAGGCTGTTGAGGAACGCGAGCTCCGTCGCGCGCCCGAGGTCGGCCACGGCGAGGTCGGCCTCGCGCAGGCGCCCGGCCTCCAGCAACTCGCTCCTGAGCACGCCGGGCAGGAGCCCCACCTCCGTGGGGGGAGTCAGCCACTCCTCCCCGATCCGCAGCGCGAGGTTGCCGGTCGTGCACTCGGACAGTGCACCGGCCGGGGTGTGGGAGATGACATCGAAGACGTCGGGAGCCGTCCCGGCGCGCAGGGCGTCCCAGTGGGCGCGGTGGGTGGTCTTGTGCTCCAGGACCGGGCGGAGGAAGGCGGTGGGGTCCAGGGGTCGTGCGGCCAGCGCGAGCCGGACCGGCAGCGGTGTCGCCGGGGCCGGCAGCACCTCCAGGGCGGCGCCGTCGTGGCCGACGGTGAGGCGGAGGCGGTGGCGTCCGGTGGGGTGTGCGACCGCGGCCTCGCCGAGGATGCGCTCCACCCGGGTGGAGTCGAGCGGGAGTCCGAACGCGGCGCAGGTGCGCTCGAGGCGGGCCAGGTGCCGCTCGCGGCGCGCGATCCGCCCGTCCGCCAGCAGCATCGTCTCGAGCGCCTCCAGGCTCCGGCCGCCGAGGAAGGCCTGCTTGGCCCGCCATTCCCGCCGTTCGGCCCCAGCGGTGGAGTCCGCCACGATCCCGCTGCCGACACCGCAGGCGAAGGTCTCGCCGTCGCGCTCGACGGTCCGGATCGGGACGTTGAACACCGACTCTCCTCCCGGCCGGATGACGCCGAGCGCCCCGCAGTACCAGCCCCGCGGGCGGCGCTCGAGCCCGGCGATCACCTCCATGGCCCGCACCTTAGGCGCGCCGGTCACCGAGCCGCAGGGGAAAAGCGCGCCCATCACGTCGCCCAGGCCCACCCCGAGCCGGGCCTCGCCCACCACGGTGGAGACGAGCTGCCACACGGTCGGGAGCGCCACGAGCTCGAACAGTCCCTCCACCCGGACGGAGCCGGGGTCGCACACGCGGGAGAGGTCGTTGCGCAGCAGGTCGACGATCATGAGATTCTCCGCACGTTCCTTCTCGCTGGTACGCAGCGACTCCGGCGGCGTGTCCCGGGGGGCGGTGCCCTTCATCGGCTGGGTGATGACGGTGCCGTCGGGGCCGAACCGGAAGAACAGCTCCGGGGAGACGCTGGCGACCCCCGCTGCGGCGCAATGGATCGCCCAGCCGCCTGGCTGGGCGGCCGCGAGGGCTGCGAACAGCTCGAACAGGTCCACGCCGGCGGCCGCGCGCAGCCGCGTGGTCAGGTTGACCTGGTAGCAGTCACCCGCGGCGATGTGCCCGGCCACGGCCGCGATCGCTGCATCCGCGGTCATCGGCGAGCGGGCCCCGAAGGCGTCGTCATCCCTCCAGTCCAGCGGCCCCGGTGCCGCGGTGTCCGGCCATGGTTCCGGGGGGCCGGGGTACGCCTCGAAGTGGGCGGGCGGTGCCGACGGCGCGTGGGTCACCTGGGCCTCGTCCCAGGCGGCACCACCCTCGTAGCGCACGCCACCGACCACCCACGCCCCGGCCCGTGCGAGGGCCTCGGCCCGGGCCACCACCCGCGGGACGTCGGCCACGCGGGTGGCGAGGAGCGTCTCGATGGGAAGAGCGGTGAAGGCGCCGCGCAGGCGTGGGCCCGTGCGGTCCCGGGGGTCGGCGGGGATGTCGAAGGCGGCCCGGGGCGCTGCCACGGGTCTCAGTGCCGGAAGGTGACCGTGAGGTACGCGCGGGCCAGCGTGTGGAACAGGGCGGTGAAGGAGGCCTTCGTCGGGGAGGCGTCCTCGTCCAGGTCGAGGGTGTCCACGTCGAGCGCGTGCACGGCGAAGATGTACCGGTGCACGTGGTCGCCCTTCGGGGGGGCCGCTCCCATGTACGCGTGGTCCCCGCCGTCGTTGCGCAGGTGGAACGCCGCGCCCGCCAGCGCGAGGTCCGATTCGCCGGCGCCCTGCGCCAGTTCCGTGGTGGTCGCGTCGAGGTCCAGGACGGTCCAGTGCCAGAAGCCCGCCGGGGTGGGGGCGTCCGGGTCGAAGCAGTTCACCATGAAGCCCCTGGTCGCCTTCGGGAAGCCGGACCACGCGAGGTGGGGGGAGACGTTGCCGCCCGCGGCGGTGTGGACGGCGGGCATCGGCTCGCCGTCCACCAGGTCGTCCGAGCGGAGCTCGAACGTGGGAGCGGTGGGCAGGAGCTCGTAGGGGTTCGGTGCGATGGGTCGGGTCAGGTCCATGTCTACCTCCTTGCCCCTACGCTACTTCGCCGGGTCCGGTGGGGACGCCCTTTCCTCATGTGGGTGGCGAGTCGTACAATCGAACGCATGTTCGACGATGCGCGAGTGGCGACGGCGCGGGCAGCGCTCGCCCGGGCCGAGGTGGCCACGGGCGTGCGCTCCGGACACGGCACGGTGGACCTGCCCGCCGGCCTCGGTGCGCTCCTTCCCGGCGGGCTGGCCCGGGGCAGCGTCCTGGGGGTGCGCGGGTCCACGAGCGTCCTGTTCGCCGTCATGGCCGCAGCCATGGCGCGTGAGGGGTGGGCGGCGAGCATCGGCATGCCCGATCTCGGGTGGCTCGCGGCCAGCGAGGCCGGGGTGGACCTGGCCAGGGTGGTCGGCATTCCCCGGGCCGGGGCGGCAGCGGCGGACGTGGTCGCCGCCTGCGTGGACGGGTTCGACGTCGTCGTGCTCGGGGACGGGATCGACTTCGGCGCCGGGGCCCGGCGTTCCCTGCTGGGACGCATCCGGTCCCACGGCACGGTGGTGCTCGCCGCCTGGCCCGGCTCCCCGGTGCTGCACGCCACCGTCCGCGGGGGCGAGGGCTGCGGGTCCGGCACCGGTCACCTCCGCGCCCGCGTGATCGCCGTCCGGCGGGACGGGTCACCCACCACCGTCCTGCTCCGGATGGGGCAGCGTCCCGAACTGCTCGAGGCCACTCGCCGGCACCTCCAGGCGGTGTCCTGATGCGCCTGATGGTCGTGTGGGTCCCGGACTGGCCGGTGGTCGCGGCCGTGGGGGAGGGGCTGGTGGCACCCGCGGTCCCTGCCGCGGTGCACGACGGCCGGGGGCTCGTGGTGGTCTCCGCGGCCGCGCGGGTGCAGGGGGTGCGCACCGGGATGCGCCGCCGCCACGCCCAGCGGGTCTGTCCCGAGCTGGTGCTGCTCGCGAAGGACGAGGCCAGGGACGCCCGCGCGTTCGAACCGGTGGTCCAGTCCGTGGAGGAGGTGGTGGCCGAGGTGGCGGTGCTGCGCCCGGGGATGGCGCTCGCCGAGGCCGCCGGTCCCGTCCGGCACGCCGGGTCGGAGGAGGCGCTCGCGGAGTCGGTCGTCGGGGCGGTGGCCCGGCACAGCGGGGCGGAGGCCTACGTGGGGATCGGGCAGGGGCTGCTCACCGCGATCCTCGCGGCGCGCGCCTCGGCGATCGTGCCGGCACCGGACACCGCGGCGTTCCTCGCCGGCCACCCGGTCACCGCCCTGCGGCACGGTGCGATGACCCGGCAGTCCCGTGAGGAGGTGGATGCCCTCGTCGAGGTGTTCGGCCAGCTCGGCCTCCGCACCCTCGGTGACGTCGCCGCCCTGCCCGCCGCGGACGTCCTGGCCCGGTTCGGCGACGCGGGGCGGCGGGCGCATGCCCTGGCCCGGGGAGCCTTCGTCCCCACCGCTCCCGGTGCGCGCCTGGAGGGCGCCGTGCTGGTCGCCCGGGAGCTGGACCCGCCCCTGGAGCGGTCCGACGCCGCCGCCTTCGCCACCCGCACCCTCGCGGAGGACCTGGCCGCCCGCCTGTCCGGCCGGGCCTGCGGGCGGTTGCGGGTGACGGTACGCACCACCGACGGCGCCGAACTCTCCCGGCTCTGGACGATCGAGTCCGTCCTCACCGCCACCGAGGTCACCGACCGGGTGCGCTGGCAGCTCGACGGCTGGCTCTCCGGGCGCAGCGGCGTGCCGCCCAGCGCGCCGCTGCACCTCCTGGAGCTGGCGGCGGAGGAGGTCCGTGGGGCGCTGGCCGGCCAGGAGCAGCTGTGGGGGCGCCCGGGCCGTTCCGCGGAGGCCGCGCAACGCACGGTCGTGCGGCTGCAGGGCATGATCGGCACCTCCGCCTGGCGGCCGGTGCTGCAGGGCGGCCGGGATCCCCGGACCAGGATCCGGCTGGTCGCGTGGAACGACGACCCGCCGCTGCGCCGCCTCGACGCGCCCTGGCCGGGGCAGCTGCCGTCCCCTGCCCCCAGCACGGTGTACGACACCCCCCGCGAGGTGGGGGTGTACGACGACGCCGGCCGGCTGGTCGCCGTCGACGACCGCGGGCGGATCAGCGCCGTCCCGGTGCGCGTGGTGGCGGGGGAGGACCACGCCGTCGTCGCGTGGTCCGGACCGTGGCCGATCAGCGAGACCTGGTGGAGCACCCCCCGCCGTGGGGCGTGGCTGCAGGTCACCCCCGCCGAGGGGCCCTCGATGCTGCTGTCCACACAGGGGGGCACGTGGCTGCTGGAGGGGCTCTATGACTAGGTACGCCGAACTCCACGCCCACTCGGCGTTCTCCTTCCTCGACGGCGCCAGCCAGCCCGAGGAACTGGTGGCCGAGGCCGCGCGGCTGGGCCTCACCGGGATCGGGCTCACCGACCACAACGGGCTGTACGGGGTGGTGCGCCTGGCCGAGGCGGCCCGCGCCGTCGGCATGCCCACCGTGCTGGGGGCGGAGCTCACCCTCGGCGGCGCGGCGCGCACCGGGGGCCGGGCCGTGGACGAGGCCGCCGCCCACGACCCGCCAGGACCCCACCTGCTCGTCCTCGCCCGCGGACCGGAGGGGTACCGGCGGTTGTCCCACGCCATCGCCGAGGCCCACCTGCGGACCGGGCGCAAGGACGTGGCCGACCACACGGTGGAGGAGCTGGCGGAGGCGGCCGGGGGGCACTGGCGGGTGCTCACCGGGTGCCGCAAGGGCGCGGTCCGCCTCGCACTGGCGCGCGGGGGCCGGGACGCCGCACGCGGCGAGCTGGATCGGCTCGTCGCGCTGTTCGGGGCCGGCAACGTGGCGGTGGAGATCACCCACCACGGCACCGCCGCGGACGAGGCCCTGCACGACGCCCTCGCGGACCTCGCGGAGGAGGCCCGACTCCCACTCGTGGCCACGGGCGGGGTGCACTGTGCCCGACCCTCCGACCAGCCGCTGGCGGACGTGCTGGCCGCCACCCGCGCCCGGCGCACCGTGGAGGAACTGGACGGCTGGCTGCCGGCCCACCCGGCACACCTGCGCTCCGCGGCGGAGATGCTCACGCTGCACCGCCGCCATCCCGCCGCCGTGGCCACCGCCGCGGACCTCGCCGAGGAGTGCTCGTTCGACCTGAACCTGATCGCCCCCGACCTTCCCCCGCACCCGGTGCCCGAGGGCCACACGGAGGCCACGTGGCTGGTCGAGCTCACCCACCGTGGCGCCACGGAGCGCTACGGTCCCCGGCACGCCGAGCGGATGCCCGGGGCCTGGGCCACCATCGATCGCGAGCTGGCGATCATCACGGAACTGGGCTTCCCCGGCTACTTCCTGATCGTCCACGAGATCGTCGACTTCTGCCGCGGGCGCGGCATCCTCTGCCAGGGGCGCGGTTCGGCGGCCAACTCGGCGGTCTGCTTCGCGCTCGGGATCACGGCGGTGGATGCCGTGCGCCACCGGATGCTGTTCGAGCGGTTCCTCTCCCCGGGGCGCTCCGGCCCCCCGGACATCGACATGGACATCGAGTCAGGACGCCGGGAGGAGGTCATCCAGTTCGTCTACGAGCGCTACGGCCGCCGCCACGCCGCCCAGGTGGCCAACGTGATCTCCTACCGGCCCCGCTCCGCGGTGCGCGACGTGACGCGGGCACTCGGGTACGACATCGGGCAGGCCGACGCCTGGTCCAAGCAGATCGAGCGGTGGGGGCGAGTACCGGACGACGCCGGGATCCCCACCCCCGTGGTGGACCTCGCCCAGCGCCTGCTCCGCCTGCCCCGCCACCTCGGCATCCACTCCGGCGGCATGGTGCTGTGCGACCGCCCCGTCATCGACGTCTGCCCCGTGGAGTGGGCCACCATGCCCGGGCGCACGGTGCTGCAGTGGGACAAGGACGACTGCGCGGACGCCGGCCTCGTCAAGTTCGACCTCCTCGGACTCGGCATGCTCACCGCCCTGCGGCTGGCCTTCGCCGAGCTCACCGCGCAGGGGGTGCGTCACGAGGGCCGTCCCATCTCCCTGCACGACCTCCCGCAGGAGGACCCCGCCACGTACGATCTGATGTGCGCCGCGGACACCGTGGGGGTGTTCCAGGTGGAGTCCCGCGCCCAGATGGCCACCCTGCCGCGGCTGCGGCCCCGCTGCTTCTACGACATCGTCG
>RZYE01000538.1 GCA_009930425.1 Actinomycetota bacterium
GCGCGCGGGGCGGACGGGCTCGTGCTGTTCAACCGGTTCTACGCCCCGGACATCGACCTCGGGTCGCTGACCGTCCAGCCGGCACTCACCCTCTCCGAGAGCGACGACCTCCGGCTGCCCCTGCGCTGGCTCGGCATCCTGCGGCCGCAGCTGCCGGGGACGTCCTTGGCGGCCACCTCCGGCGTGCACTCCGGGGCGGACGTGCTGAAGGCGCTGCTGGTGGGGGCGGACGTGGCGTGCACGACGTCGTCGGTGCTGCGCCGGGGACCGGGCCACGTGGCGGAGATGCTCGCCGAGGTGCAGTCCTGGCTGGACGAGAACGAGTACGCCTCGGTCCGGCAGTTGCAGGGCAGCATGTCCGCCGCGTCCGTGCCCGACCCCGCCGGGTTCGAGCGTGCCCAGTACCGGGCGATCGTCACGACTCTCGGGCGCTAGTCGCGGGAGTTGGCCCGGACCACGCGGATCCGGTCGAAGAGGGACAGCAGGATCGCGATCCCGTTGAGGATGTAGAAGACGGTGAACGCCTTGGACAGGGCCGTGGTGGGCGTGAGGTCCCCGTAGCCCACGGTGGCGAGGCTGATGACGGAGAAGTAGAGCGAGTCGATCAGGCTCCATCCCTCCAACAGGCTGTACACCACCGTCCCGAACAGCAGGGTCACGGCCGCCCACGCGAGGGCGGGGCGCGACTCCCGGTCGCGGAGGATGTCCAGCAGGAAGAGCCTGCGCAACGGCTGGCGCCGGCGTGGGGCCGGTGTGTCCTCGGCGGGTGGGTTCATGGCTGCTCCCTTCAGGCCGGGCCCGCCCGGGCACCGTGCCGCGCACATCCTATGGGCGCGGCGGTGGAGGCGGTACCGTGCTCCTTGTCGGATCCGGCGCCGCCGGGTCGTGGAGCACGGGAGGAACGGGTGGCCGCCGACGGGACGAACGAGAGGGCTGTCCTCCTGCGGGAGTTCGTCACCTCCGCGCTCTACCTCTCCCTCGCGCTGTGGGCCACGGCACTGCTGATCCCGGCAGACGTGCTGCCCTCGAAGTGGATCCTGGTGGCAGAGGTCTTCGGCATCGCGGTGGCGCTCCTGCTCATGCACTGGCTCGCGTTCAGCCTGGCGGTCCAGCTGGTCGATCGCGCTGAACTCGACGCGATGCTCTACAAGGAGGGGGGTGCGCAGCTCGCAGGTGGGTTGGCGGTCGCGGCCATCGCCGCGCTGCCGTTCATCATCCTCGACCGGATGAACATCGCCCTCACGGCGGCGCTGTGGATGCTTGCGGCGATCCCGGCGCTCACCGGGTACGCCATCGCCCGGCAGCGGGGGTCAAGCCAGGTCCGCTCAACGGGGGTCGCTGCGGTCGTCGCAGCCGCCGCCTTCGCGGT
>RZYE01000539.1 GCA_009930425.1 Actinomycetota bacterium
AGCGATCCTCCTCGCCGGAATCTCCTCTCTCGTCACCCTCGGCCGCTACACAAAGGTGTGATCATGCGTCGTCGATTCCAATCCCTCATCCTCGCGACATCCCTCCTCGTCTCCGGGGCCGCCGTCGCTGCGACGGCGGACAACCGTGACGACCTCGTCAGCCAGCAGCAGGAGAACGAGCAGCTCCTGGAGCAACTCCGTGCCAATCTCGAGGGCACGAGCAAGGAGCTGCAGGAGACCTACCTCGCGCTTGAGCAGACCCGGCTGCAACTCCCGATCGCGGAGCAGGAGCTCCGTCAGGCGGAGGAGACCCTCGCCGCGGCGGAGCGGGTCCAGCAGCAGACGGCGGACAGGCTCGCCGTGGCGGAGGCCGAACTCGAGGGCCTCCAGCACCAGATCGAGGCCGCTCGCGGGGAGATCGAGCGCAGTCAGGCCTCCCTGGGTGAACTCGCTCGCAACACCTACCAGAACGGCACCTCGATCTCGCCTCTCTCGTGGGCACTCGGCGCCGAGTCCACCGAGGACTTCCTGACGCACTACTCCGCGATGGACTCCGCAGTGCGCGCCCAGACCTCGGTACTGGCGGACATGAGCGACCTCGAGGCCACCACCCGGAACGCACAGGCGCGGCAGGAGGCGGTCACGGCACGGGTCACCGAGCTCAAGGAGCTCGCGGACCAAGCCGTCGTAGAGGCGGATGCCGCCCGCGATGCCGCCGCGGCGAAGCGTGCCCGGATCGCCGAGCTCAAGCGAGAGCAGGAGAACCTCGCCGCCGTGCTCGAGGGCAGGCGGGGTCAGATCGAGGCCGAGCAGGCCGAGGTGAAGCAGGCCAACGCGGAGATCGCCGCCATGATCGCCCGCATCGACGAGGAGAACCGGCGCAAGGCAGAGGAGGAGCGACGTCGGCTCGAGGCCGAGCGACAGCGGCAGGCGGAGCTGGAACGGCAGGCCGAGCTGGAAGCCCAGCGCCAGGCCGAGGCCGAGTCATCCCGCAGCAACAACGTCCCGGCCCCGGTACCCGCGCCCGCTCCAGCCCCCGCGCCCGCTCCTGCCCCCGCGCAGTACGCCATCGGCCTTCCCATCGATCCGCCGATCTACGTGACCTCCCCCTACGGCTACCGGATCTACCCGATCACGGGGGGATGGTTCTTCCACCCGGGTGTCGACCTGCGAAGCAAGTGCGGGAACCGGCAGTACTCCGTCGCCGGCGGAACTGTGGCCGCGGTGCGCCTCGAGGCCTACAACGGCACCCACGGCAACCAGGTCATCATCAACCACGGGATGATCAACGGCAGCTCGTACGTCTCGGTGTACAACCACCTCTCCGGATTCGCGGTACGTGCGGGCCAGTCGGTCTCCAAGGGACAG
>RZYE01000540.1 GCA_009930425.1 Actinomycetota bacterium
CTACACGTTTCAACTCCCGCCGGCACCAAGAACCGCGGAATCCCGCCGATCAGCTACCCCCGAACACCCCCGAAATGCCTACCAGCTGCGGAACTCCGGTCAGGTCCACGGCCACGCGAAGCAGGGCGCCGGGTTCGGGTACTCCGGGGTGCGGGGACTGAACGCGTTGCTCGCGACGGTGTCCACCGAGACGGTCGCACCGGTGATCGCCGCCCAACGACTCCGCAAGGGCTCGGCCGGGTCCCCGCGCGGCGCGGCACGCCTGGCCAGTGACGCCCTGGCGTTGCTCCGTCGCACCCACCTGACCGGGCGGGAGGTGTTGGTGCGGGCCGACTCGGCCTTCTACTCCCACTCCCTGGTCACCGCGGTGAGGAAGGCCGGCGCGGACGTGTCCGTCACGGTGCGGCTGGATCCGGCCGTCAAACGGGCCATCACCAGCATCGGGGAGAAGGCGTGGACGGCGATCAAGTACACCGACGCGATCTACGACGAGGACACCGACCGGTGGATCTCCCGGGCCGAGGTCGCCGAGATCCCCTCTACGACGAGGACACCGACCGGTGGATCTCCCGGGCCGAGGTCGCCGAGATCCCCTTCACCGCGTTCACCTCGAAGAAGAAGTCCGACCAGGTCCCCGGCCGGCTCGTGGTGCGCCGCATCCCGGACCTGAACCCCAAGAAGGATCAGGGGCAGGACACGCTGTTCGACACCTGGCGGTTCCACGCCTTCTTCACCACCACCCCCGCCGACGTCCGGGACACCGTCACCGCTGACCGCCTCCACCGCGGCCACGCGATCATCGAGAACGTCCACGCCGATCTGAAGGCCTCCGCCCTGGCTCACCTGCCGTCCGGGGTCTTCAACGCCAACGCCGCCTGGCTGGTCTGCGCGGTGATGGCCTTCAACCTCACCCGCGCCGCCGCGACCCTGACCACAGCACCCGAACTGGTGCGGGCCACGACCGCGACGATTCGCCGCAAGCTCATCACCGTCCCGGCCCGGATCGCTACCCTCGCCCGGCGGGTCCACCTCCACCTGCCCCAGCACTGGCCCTGGGAAACCGCTTGGCAATCGCTCTACGACGCGATCTTCCCCGCACGTGCCCCAGCGACCTGACCACCCATATCAACCCCTACGACCGAGGACCTGAAGTGGAAACGCCGGGCAGACCGGCCGATCAACCACGACCGAAACCCCGCAGCCCAATCAACACCCGATCAGGACACCCCCGCCCAGCCCGTCGGTGGATCGAGGCTTAGAGGGGCCGAGCGCCTGGGGTGAGTTGCGGCGTCGGCTGGCTCGCCCAGTGGCTTGAGGAGCCACCCCCTTCTGTTGTGACGCGCTTCACAGTAGGGTTCCGGCATGC
>RZYE01000106.1 GCA_009930425.1 Actinomycetota bacterium
GACCACGTCGAGGTCGCCCGGACGTTGGTCAATCTCGGGGGCGCGTGGCGGGCGTTGGGGCAGCCGGGCAGGGCGAAGGACCTGTACGAGCGGGCCCTGCCCATCTGGGAGCGGGAGTACGGGCCCGACCACGTCGAGGTCGCCCGAACGCTGACCAATCTCGGGATCGCGTCGCGGGAGTTGGGGCAGCCGGGCAGGGCGAAGGACCTGTTGGAGCGGGCCCTGGCCATCAAGGAGCGGGAGTACGGGCCCGACCACGTCGAGGTCGCCCTCACGCTGGGCAGCCTCGGGATCGCGTGGCAGGCGTTGGGGGACCGGGATCAGGCCCGCACCTGTTGGGAGCGCGCCCGCCGCATCTACCGCGCCCAGGACCCGCCCCGCCCCCACGACGTCGCCTGGGTCGAGGGGCTCCTGCGCCAACTCGACGTCATTCCCCTCGACGACGGGACCACCGCGGTCACCCCGAACCCCGCCGAGCGCGTCGATGACCCTGACATCGCGATCACCTACGACGCGGCGACCGACATCGCCCTGGACGACCCGGCCGACGACGGATCCCCGAGCAAACCGTAGGACGCACAACGGATGCGACGGGCCCCCGTCAACCCTCACTCACGCGCCAACGCCCGGTACAAGGTGGTGCGATCCACGCCCAACCTGCGGGCGACCGCGGCCTTCGGCACCCCGGTGGCGATGAGGTCGCGCGCGGTGGCCAGCTGGTCGGCGGTGAGCTTACGAGCCTTGCCCTGGTAGACGCCGCGTTCTTTGGCGGCGCGGATCCCGTCGGCTTGGCGTTCCTTGGTGATGGCCCGCTCGAGTTGGGCGAAGGATGCCATGATGTTGAGCTGGAACTCCGCGAAGTGGTCCGTGGCCCCGGGCTGGAAGGTGACGTGCTCGGTGAGGAACTCCACGACCACGCCCTTGGCTACCAGTTCGGAGACGATCTGGTTCAGGTCCACCACCGAGCGGGCCAACCTGTCCATGGAGGACACCACGACGGTGTCACCGTCGCGCACATAGCCGATCAGGTCCGCCAGGGCGGTGCGACCGGTCCGTTTCGCGCCAGACTGCTTCTCCTCAAACAGCTTGTCGACCTGACCGAGGGTGGCGAGTTGGCGGGCGAGGTTCTGGTCGGTGGAGGAGACCCGGGCGTACCCGATCCTCGCTCCGATGCGTGGCGTCACCTCTAGAGTCTCGCACGGAAGTGTTGCAAAAGACCGAAAACACACTTGGTGCAACAGGAGAAACGCCTGATCTGCGGGTGTGGTGTCAGTTTTCGAAGTCGACTGCACAAGCGCCCGAAGTCCTGTGCACGGACCATGCGGGCGTCCCGATAGCCGATCCCTTAGCGAGACGCGGGGCGCCCTTTCAAGTACTGGGCGGCAGAAGCGTATGTCACCTCGCTGCAGCGTAGGTTCACCTCGCGGCATGACCGAGCGTATGGAAAGGGCCGCGCCTCCCGACGCCCAGCTTGCACGCGTCGCGCCTTGAGGCACACTGGGCACAACCCCCGAGAAGGAGTCTCATGTCGCGCCCGTACAACGTTTCGCTGCCTCAACGGCGTGCGGCGTCGCTCTCAGCTCTCGAGGCCTTCTTGGCGGCGGTGTCGACACTGAACGACCTTGCCCTACTTCGCGCGAGCCAGGCACTGTCACATGGCTGGTCCCAGGGCGACTGCGCAGTCGAGGGCCTTGCCATCGCCGAGCAAACAGGGAGGATCCGCGGGCTAGATCGTCGCCCCAGCCAACCACAGGTCCGGCGGACGCGGGGCCAGATTGCGGCAGCATGGTTCGCTAGTCGCAACTTGGTCCATGCGCGGACAGGAGTGGCAGCGACCCTCGGCATCGACCGCACCACCCCCTATAGGGCAGTGTCCGCCGCTAGGAGCCCCCAATCGGCCGGCTCGGTCCAGTGAGCACCGAGTTCGGGGCTAGACTGCGCTTGGTGTCGGGGCCCGAGACGACCTGCGATGGAGAACTCAGCGTGTACCGGTGGGTCTTCGACCCGGCCCGCATGGATCTCCCAGAGCTGGCGCGGACGGTGGGAAGGGCATATGTGACCGCTGACATGATGCTCGCTTACCCGCAAGCGCGGCTTTCCGACAAGGTTCCGCAGAGCGCATCCGTGCGCAAGGGGGACTTCGGAGAGCTCATTGCTCAGGGCCTCTACAGCACGCGGATGGGCCGCGAGGTCCCCTTTACGAAGCTTCAGCTCGCCAAGCCGGTCTCGAACGCCACTGTCCAAGGGCCGGATACCTTGTGTCTGACCATCGACCAGGGGGAGAGCGTCGAACCCGTCATTGTCGAAGCGAAGGCGAGGACGTCCAGCAGCCCGTCCCAAGTTCTGGATCCGATTGCAGGTAGCTTCGGCGGCGTCTCCGAGGAGTATTGCATCGAGGGCTGGGCCGCTGGTGTTCAGATGATGCGAGCTCATCCGGACTACCGACGTGAATTCGCTTTCACCGCCGCTCAACACCTGGGCCGGTTGACCGACCCCGACGCGGCGTTGCCGCCCCATTTGCGGCACGCTGTCGTGGTCGTGCCACAAGATCGCCTGACCCTCATGAAGATAAAGGAGCGTTGGTCCGACAGCCCACCTGTTTGTCAGCTCCATGTCGTCGTTGTCCCGGACCTCCTAGACACCATCAACGCTCTGTTCGAAGCAGCCTCACGTTTGACCTATGCGGACCTGACAAGAGGCGCGTCCATCCTGCTTGACCCTGCGAAGCCAGGAGTCGCCGGGCTTCTCAGCCCTGATGTGGCGGCCTCCTACGCTGGTGATACCCCGTTCAAGAGCGTCATCGAAGCCAGCCTCTGGTACCTCGCTGATGAAGACGGCATTGCGCTGGCTCGCGCGCGAGCGGCAGCCGGGTCATCGGTCCCGGACGTTCGAGGGCTTGCGGAACTGTTGACGGGGGCACTCAAGAAGGCACAGAGCTCCCTGAGCGGCCGGCCACTCGTGGAGTTTGCCGAGCATGCCGCATGCGTCCTGGATCTGCGAGAACCCGCCGACACGCTGCTTACCGCGATCTCAGCCGCCCCGCTGGATAACGCCACCGCCGATGCAGCTCGCCACGTGGCCGCCGCCCTGATACACAGGCTCGACCGTCATCCGCTGACCATGGTGACGGCACAGGGATCGTCGGGTGACGCCGTCCTGCACGTCGTTGCCCAGATGCGCCGTTTCGGCCGACACGCGTTCTGGCCCTCGCAAGCAGCGGCGGTCAGGGGCGGTCTGCTGGATCGGGCGCAGCGGTCGCTGGCCATCAAGATGCCCACCAGCGCCGGCAAGACTACCTTGATGCAACTCGTGGCGGCCGATGCCTTCGACCACCACCCCGACTGCGTTGTCGCTGTCTTAGCCCCGACGCGCGCCCTCGTCCGACAGTTGGCCCAAGACATGCGTAACGGATTGCCCGAGGCGATCGACGTCAGGTCGTCCCAAGGCGGGCTGGACTACGACTTGGAGACACCATCGCAAGGAGGCGTTTTCGAAGGCCCGGGGGTCGCCGTCACTACACCGGAACGACTTGATCTTGATTGGCGTCGCGCCGTCACCGGGGATGAACCCGGCATCCTCGATGACATCAAACTGCTGATCGTTGATGAGGCTCAGCACATCGATAACGGCGTCCGCGGAGCCACGTTGGAGCGTTTGATCGCGAAGGCGCTGCGACGAGGCATTCGGGTCGTCCTCCTCGCGAGCCAGTTCTCGAACGTCCATGCGATCGCCAACTGGATCAACGGCGACGCCTTGGAATCGGATTGGCGTCCGGCGTGGCTCGAGCGACACGTCTACACCCGCGGTCCAGAGGGTGCCAAGCCGACGGGCACTACTCAGGCCTACCTGTGGTCCGAAGGCGCCGACGCGTTGCCCCTGTTCCCACTCAAGTCGAGCGCGAAGACGAAGACCGACGGTTGTGTCCGAGACAGACCGTTCGAGGCGGCCGCACTCGTCAAGGCATACGCCCCGGACGGCCTCGTGGTCGCTTTCACGGAGATCAAGAGATATGCACCCAACCTGCTGGAAGCGATAACCAGCGAACTGCCAGAAGACCCGACACCGCCGCCCGCTCTGCTCTCAATCGCGTCGCAGCTGCAACAAGCCCATCCCGCAGAGGCAGCAGCCCTGCGCCAAGGCGTAGGCCTGCATCACGGTGAGGTTCACCCCGAGGTTCGTCGTGCCATCGAAACCGCGGCCCGGAAGGATGGGGGCCTTCTGCGTTGCATCGTCTGCACGCCAACGCTGCTTGAAGGCGTCGATTTCCCTGCACGCACAGTCATCGCCGCTTATCCCCCTCACAACAGCCAGCGTGCTCCCGACATCGCACGACTCCGCAATCTCGAAGGCCGCGCCGGACGAGCAGGGAAGTTCACGAGCGGACGCCTCGTCGTGATGACCAGCGACTTCGCTCAGGCACGCAAGTGGCGTCGAGCTATGCGGCAAGCCCTTCCCCCGACCCAGACTGCTCTGACACGGGCACTGCGCGAGCTTCAACGCCGCACCCCCGAACAGATGGAAGCCCAAGACCGCGACGTGATCGACGCACTGACGATCGAAGCGCTGGCCGAGTCAGCCGCCGTGGACGGGGACCTTCGGCGTTCGCTCGAACAAGCGCTCGAACGAACCTTCTGGTGGGCGACAACCGCGCCAGCTCCCAACGTGAGCCCCGCCTTGTCCAACGGGGCGGCCTACGCGGCCAGTCTCAGCGCTGTCGTGCCCGACGGCACGATGCGGGCGGCCATTTACCGGTCGGGACTCAAACTACGCGGATGCCTACAACTCCGAGACGCTCTCGCGGCCTACGTCGACGAGGTTACCAACGTCCTCCGCGCGACACCCCCAGATTCCGAACTGAACGACGCACTCCTTCTCCGCATGATCCGGTCCTGCATCGCGTGCCTTGAGGAGCTGAAGGATCTACGTGACTTGGACGAGGAATCGCTGAGCAACGCCCTTACGGCATGGATTGCAGGCGACGACGAAAAAGACATCACCGATCGGTATCCCGAGGTGTGGGAGAGCCTGCGTCCTGGACATCTCGACACGATGCTCCCGTGGGCTTGCACGGGAGCGCTCGAGATTGTCGCCGCACTCGCGAATGATCCCGCCCTGCGTGACGCAGGCCTCGATCGGCTCGCCCCTAGCCGCATCCGGTACGGCACGTTTGATGCATCCTTGTGCTACCTCGTACGCGATGGTGCTGATCGTGTCCAGGTATCCGCCCTCGGGCGGAAGTACCTCGCCGAAGCGGCCGGAGCCGACCGATTGTTCATGCCGATGGATACGGTGGTCGCCATCGAACTCATGGAGCTAGACGCCGAGCTTAACTCGGTGAACGCCGGCAACGACGACTGACCTTGAGTTCGAGTCTTCTTACTCTCGGGCCACGTTCCTAGGGCACTGCCCGCACCTCCCCGCGACTCCCCACCGCCGCTGGAACGACCGGGTTGTGGGGAGGAATTCGTACGAACCCCCTGGGCTGTGGGATGACCCACAGTCAGGTCCTCTCGGTCCGCCGAACCTCATCGAGCCGGCGGTGGACCATTGAGACGAGGTTGAGCACTTCCAGCAGTTCGTCGTCGGTGATTGAGCGCTTCAGCCGGGGATCATGGGCCGTCGGGTTCCTGTACAGCCCGACCATGCCCTTCACCAGGTTGGCCAACCCGGACTGTTCGTCTTTCTCGGTCTGCGTGGTCAATGAGTTGATCGCGAGCCTGGGGATCCCGGTCTTTCCGAGAGCGAGTACCTCGTCGACCAGGGATGAGCCGTCGCCGGTTTGGCCGGTCAGGTGACGCAACCGGTCGAGGACGCTCTTGGTCGCCTCGAGACAGGCGTGGAAGTTCGCCTTCTTCAGCACCTCGACCGAGCAGTACCGGAGAACCTCGGGATGTGCTTTGCGACGTCGCAGCTCGTCGCGGATGGAGGTGGCGATGCGGGTGGCTTCGTCCAAGGTGCGTGACTGCGCACCTCGGGCCACCTGGCCGTCATCGAGTACCCGCAAGCCCACGAACGCCAGTCGCTCATTGAGCCGGTCCTGCCGCAGGGTGAACAGTTCGGGCCGTTCACGGTACTTGATCGGCGCCATGGCTCGAGCGATGAATGTGATGATGCGTTTGGGGTCACCCTTGTCCTTGTTGTGCCGGTCAACGAACGCTGCTGTCAGTCTGTCTCGCTTGGATGCGGTCGGCTGGGGGTCGTTGATGTGCAAGCTAGTCAG
Organism: Actinomycetota bacterium; assembly: GCA_009930425.1. Classification (GTDB taxonomy): domain Bacteria; phylum Actinomycetota; class Actinomycetes; order Actinomycetales; family Actinomycetaceae; genus UBA1383. The sequence goes on from RZYE01000106.1 coordinate 6,221, forward strand.
TAGATCCCCGATCTCTTTGCCGGTGAGCCCGGTGTCTGTGTCGGCCAGTACCTCGGCGATCGATTCGTAGGTGGCCAAGCTCCACGGGCTCAACGTCGCCACTTTTCACATCCCTTCTGTTCCTCCTTCGCAGTTTGACCATAGCCAGCGCACCCGACAATCGTGATCACCAACAGTCGCACATGGGCATGAGCGACGACCAGTGAGCCCGTTCCGTTTGAGGAACGACGGCCGGGCGACTGGGCAGCGTCGCACGACGTGCAGCACACCGTCCCGCAGAGGTGTCGGATGCGGGACAGCCGACCTGAAAGTCGATCGTCTCTCGGGACGCGCGCAAAAGGATTGGTCCCGGCGCTCCCGGCCGGCCAGCGCGCGAGGTCCGCGTTCGGAGGCGAGTCGAGCAATGATCAGAACCTGTGGATGGCTCTCGGCGGGGTGACGTGAAAGTGGCGTACCTCCCGAGCAAGAGCTGAAGCCCATACAAGTTCTGATCAGG
>RZYE01000541.1 GCA_009930425.1 Actinomycetota bacterium
GCCAGCACCACAACCAGCAGCGCGAACGCCCGCGCCGCGTCCAGGACCCGGTCCCGTTCCACGGCGACGGCGGCCCCTCCCGCCGACTCGCGCCCTCGCTCGTCCATGGCTCGCCTCCGCCAGACCCTTCGGTCAGAGCGTACGCCCGGGGAGGGAGAGTGGGGCGGGGCATCACGCGGGCGCCGGGCGTAGCCTTGCCGCGGAGGTGGCGTGATGGTGCTGCACTCGGCGGCGTTGCTGGCGTACCGGTGGGAGGGCGCGGAGCCCCTCGTGTTCCTCGGCCACATGGGCGGTCCGTTCTGGGCGCGCAAGGATGCGGGCGCGTGGTCCATCCCGAAGGGCGTGTACGAACCCACGTCAGAGGACCCGGCAACGGCGGCGCGGCGGGAGTTCGCCGAGGAGGTGGGCGTGCCGTGGGCCGGGCCGCTGGAGTTCCTCGGCGAGTTCCGGCAGCCGAGCGGCAAGGTGCTCGCGGTGTTCGTGGGCGAGGCCCCGGCGTCACTCGCCTTCGTGGCGTCCAACGAGTTTGAGCTCGAGTGGCCCCGCGGCAGTGGCCAGCTCCGGAGCTTCCCGGAGGTGGACCGGGCCGAGTGGTTCACGCTCTCGGAGGCCCGGGAGAAGGTCGCCAAGGGCCAGGTGCCCGTGCTGGACGCGTTCGCGGAAGGGTTCGAGCGGCCCTCGGACCACGCCGCTGAGTGATCGCCGCGGCCCGGCGCTCTGGGTCAGGGACTCCCCAACCGCTGCGCCCCAGCAGGCCCTATCCGCTGGCCCCCGAGGACCACGCCGCCGCGACCGTGATGAGGGTGGCGAAGACGATCCCAAGGGTCGCGATCCCAGCGAGCATCTCGAAGGCCGGCGGGACGGCGCGGTTCTCGGGGAGCGGCAACCGGGCGGCCATCCGCTGGAGCTGGTACCAGGCGAGCGCGGCGGCGAGCAGGGCGAGGACGAGTACCTGGAGAGTCGTGCCGTACGTGACGTGGTCCTCGAGGTCCGCGACCTCCATGCCAGCGCGCCCACCCCCCAGCAGGCCAGAGGCACCCGTCGCGAGGGTGGCCACCGCGCCGAGCGCGATCCCGGCCAGGACCGGGCGCCCGAGCCTGCCGCGCGAGCGCGGCGCGAGCATGATCACGAGAAGGCCGAGGGCCGAGACGGGCACGAGCACCACCGTGAGGAACGCGAGGACTGCGTGCACGTCCCGACCCTATGCGATCAGCTGATCGTGTGGTCAGCCACTGTGCCGTCCGCCGCACCCTGCGCCCGCCCTGAGGCGATGATGGGCCCATGGCGTCCCGCGACCACCTCATCGACGCCGCCCGCGTGCTCGCCGTGGCGACGGTGGTGGTCTACCACGCCCTGTTCTTCG
>RZYE01000542.1 GCA_009930425.1 Actinomycetota bacterium
CTCGGACTGGGAGTCGACGTCCTTGATGAGGGCGAGCCGCTCCTGCATCTCCCCGGCCCGCACGGGCACCGGGTGGCCGGCACCGCCGATGCAGCCACCGGGGCAGGCCATGATCTCGATGAAGTCGTACCCGAGCTTCTCGCCACCGAGGATCCGCTTGATCACCGGTTCAGCGTTGCCCAGCCCGTTGATCACGGCGACGCTCACGGTCCGGCCCGCCGCCTCGATCTTCGCCTCCTTGAAGCCCTCCAGACCGACGACGTTCTCGAAGTAGAGGTGCTCCACGAGGGGTTCGCCCGTCAGCTTCTCCACCGCCATGCGCAACGCCGCCTCGGCAACGCCCCCGGACGCGGCGAACACGACGCCAGCGCCGGAGACGCGTGAGTAGGGCTGGTCGAAGTCCTGGGGCACGATCTCGGTACGGGAGATCCGCCGCATGTTGACCATCTCGATGAGCTCGGTGGTGGTGAGCACGGCGTCGACGTCCCGCCGGCCCTCCGGGGCGAACTCGGGCCGGCCGGCCTCGTACTTCTTCGCAAGGCACGGGACGATCGAGACGATGAAGAGGTCCTCCGGATCCACGCCCGCCCACTTCGCGTAGTGGTTGCGGACGGTGGCCCCCATCATCTGTTGGGGGGACTTGCAGCTGGAGAGGTGCGGGATGAGCGCCGGGTAGCGCCGCTCCACGAGGTTCACCCAGCCGGGACAGCAGGACGTGAACTGCGGCAACGGGCCCCCGGTCGCCACGCGGTCGAGGAACTCGGTGGCCTCCTCCATGATGGTCAGGTCCGCGGCGAAGGAGAAGTCGAAGACCCTGTCGAAGCCGACGCGCCGCATCATGCCGGCGATGAACGGCGAGGCCTCCTGCGCCGTCTTCTTGTAGTGCGCTGCGATGACGCTCCGGGGAGCGGGGGCGATGAACCCGACCACCAGCTTCCTCGGGTCGTACATGGCGTCGAACACCTTGTCCCGCTCGCGGACGTAGTCGAGTGCGCCACAGGGGCAGGCGGTGACGCACTGCCCGCAGGAGACGCAGTCGGTGTCGATGAGGGGCCGGCCGTCGTGCGTGCCGACGGTCAGCGTCCCCTGGCTGAACTGGAAGGCGAGCACGTTGACGCCCTCGATCTCCGCACAGGCCGCCACGCAGCGGCCGCAGGAGATGCACTTGTTGTGATCGCGGACGATGAAGGGGTGGTCGCGGACCACCGGGACCCAGGGGCGCACGTGGATGGGCGTCTCGAAGCGGACGTCGTGGGAACGGGCCTCCTGGCGGAGATCGCAGTCGAAGCGGGCCTCGCAGCCGCACTTCAGGCAGCGCATCGCCTCGGCACGGGCCTCCTCCTCGGTGAGGGTGAACTCG
>RZYE01000543.1 GCA_009930425.1 Actinomycetota bacterium
TCGACGCCGCTCTCCCCCGCGACCCGGCCCACCGCGAGGCCGTGGTGGACATGCTCGTGATCGCCACCGACGTCTACGCCTGGAAGCTCCTGCGCCGCGGTCACCATGGACGGCGGCGGCAACCTGCCCCCCGCCCTGCTCCTCGCCCGCGAGATCACGCGCCGGGGCGGAACAGCCCGCTTCCTCGGCAATGCCACGCAGCGCCCGGCGATCGAGCGCGCCGGCTTCACCTTCATCCCGTTCACGCAGGGCCGTGAGTACGACTCGGCCGCCCCCCGTTCCACCGCCTCCGGGCTCTGGCAGATGACAGGCGTCTTCGCCGACCGTGGCATCGGGCGCGATGCCATCTCCGAGGCGCGGCGCGGCCCGACGGACGTCGTGGTGGTGGACTGCCTGCTCTGGGGCGCGGTGACGGAGACGGTCGCGGCCGGCCTCCCGGTCGTCCAACTGGTCCACACCCTCTGGGACTACTTCCGGCGCAACGTCGCCGGTCCCGTCGGCTGGGTGGGGCGCCTGCACGGCGCGCGACCGCCGGCGGCGTTCGCGGCGCCGTCGGCATCGCTGGTGACCGCGCGGCGGGACTTCGAGATCGAGCCCGACGCCGCCCGGCCGGCCGGCGTCCACCACGTGGGGGTGCTGTGGCAGGACGAGCCGGTCGAGGCCCGGCCCGACGGCGGTCGGCCACGGGTGCTCGTCAGCTTCAGCACGTCGTCGTTCCCGGGGCAGCAGCGGGCGCTCCAGCACTGCCTGGACGGACTCGCGAACCTGCCGGTGGAGGTCGTCGCCACCACGGGCCCCTCCATCGATCCCGCCGACCTACGCGTGCCGCCGAACGCCGAGGTGCACCGCCGGCTGGACCACGGCGAGGTGCTCCCCGGTACGTCGCTGGTCATCGGCCACGGCGGCCACGGGACCACGGTGCGGGCGCTCGCGCACGGCATCCCCGTCCTCGTGCTCCCCATGCACCCGCTCATGGACCAGCCGGCGATCGGGCGGGCGGTCGAGCGGCACGGTGCGGGGCGGGTGCTGCGGAAGTCGGCGTCAGCGGCGTCGATCCGGGGTGCGGCCGCGGCCCTGCTGGAGAACGGCCGGGAGCGGGCGGGGGCGGCGCGACTGGGAATCTCGATCCGGGAACGGGACGGGGCCACGCTGGCCGTTGACCTCCTGGACGCCTGATTCGGCTGCGGGAGGCGCCTGCCGTGTCCCACGCTTGAAGGACCATCGCCGCGGCAGGAGGTCCCATGTTCTCCCGAATCCTGTTCCCCACCGACTTCTCGAGCGTCTCGGAGAAGGCCGCCGACTACATCCACCAGCTCCGAGAGGCCGGCGCGGCCGAGGTGATCGTGCTCCACGTCATC
>RZYE01000544.1 GCA_009930425.1 Actinomycetota bacterium
AGCCCCCTGCGCTCATGGTCACGCCGACCACGATGGAGTCGCGCTTCCCAACGAACGATCGCGTGCCACCACGGAGCATCTCGCCATGTGGACACCTATATTTAATACAACGTCGAAAACTAAAAGTTCGCTGCATCTCGACAAAATCTGTCGAGATGCAGCGAAGACTGAGGAAACACGCCGGCCATCTTTGAGGAACCGGGCCCGCGGGTGTGGGTTCCTCAAAGTTCGCGGCGGGCACGGCTCTCGTCATGGTTGAGGTCGCGATGCGATGTCCGGGCCTGCCGTTGTGGGGACGCCATGGCTTCACAGGCTTCTGAAGTCGTCGTGGTCTTCTATGCGGCGCCAACGGCAGAGCAGCTCGTCGTCCATAGTGACGAGTCCGAAGTGGCGCCTCACCGGAGGAGGGCTGACCCCCGCCCGCGGTTCCTCCCTGGGGTAACCAGCGACGGCCTCTCCTGAAAGCCATACGCCCGTGCAACTTCATGCCATGGCACGTTTTGGACGCCGAGTTCCCATTTTTCCGTGATCGAACTGAGAGAGACTTCAACTGTCGGAGGAACCCAGTGCCGGGTGCTACAGATCGATTCCGTGGCGCGACCACGCCGTGCTTCGGTAGGGGAGTTCGCAACTTCGGTCACCATCTTGATTGACTCACGCGGGGGGTAGGCATGTTGATTGGTAGGTCCGTGCTGTTGGCAGGCATCATCGGAACGCTGGCCTTCGCCGGTTTGACCATCCCGTCAGTGGCTGCGGCCGACGGGGATGGGCACGCGCTTGACGTCGTCGAGCGGGTGGCACCGAATCAAGGGCTCATCCTCGCCCCAGACGCCGACCTTGTGGTCGAAGGAGAAAACGCCACCGTGGAGTTGCCCACGACTCACGATGACCCGGTCGTCCTTACCCGCACGAACGATGGCGCTCGGGTAGAGGTCGACTTGCCCAGAGAGGCGGAGCTCGAGAATGCCGCGTCCGTTGACGGAAGATCGGTGGTTTACGGCGCGCGGGGCAGGGGCGGGGCGGACGTCGTTGCGCAGGCGCTGGCGGACGGATCCGTGCAGATCCAGACCGTGATCGGCTCCGCCGACTCGCCGCACACATTCACCTACGACGTGGGCCTGCCCGAGGATGCTGTGCTGCGCCTGGATGACAACGGTGGCGTCGTCGCGCTCGGTTCCGACGGCGCCTTCCTCGTCGGCTTCGCGCCGCCATGGGCCGCCGGCGCCGACGGCGCAAGCGTGCCCACCTGGTATCGCGTCGAGGGTTCGTCCGTTGTGCAGGTCGTGGAGCCGGGGGCGAACGTCACCTACCCCGTGGTCGCTGACCCCTGGCTCGGCATCGCACTGATCGAC
>RZYE01000545.1 GCA_009930425.1 Actinomycetota bacterium
GCGGCGGAAGCGGCCGTCGACGCGAACGAGGCGTCCGCCGTCGTCGTGATTCCCGCCGGATTCGGCGCGGCCGTGACGGCCGGCGAGGCGGCCGAGCTGGAGGTGATCGGCGACGCCGGCGATGACCTGACCGCCGCCGTCGCCCGGAGCGTGGCGGACGGGATCGCCCGGGAGATCCAGACGCAGCGGGCCGCCATCACGACCACCCTCGCCGCGGCCGAACGGCTCGGGCAGGACGTGTCCCCCGACGCCGTCGCTGGCGTGGCCGCGGACACGCCCGCCGCCATCACGGTGCGGGACACCCGCTTCGAGAACGACTTCAGCATGATGTCGTTCTTCGCGCCCGGCATGGCGATGATCTTCCTGTTCTTCGTCATGGGGGCCGCGGCGCGTAGCCTCGTCACCGAGCGGCGGGAGGGCACGCTCAGCCGCATGCTGGCCGGGCCCACCAGCCCGACCGCGGTACTGCTCGGCAAGACCCTCGGCGTCCTCACCCTCGGGCTCACCAGCCTCCTCGTGGTGTGGGGCATCACCGCCCTGGGGTTCCGCGTGGACTGGGGTCATCCCCTCGGCGTGCTGATGGTGATCGTCGGGGCGGTGGTGGCGATCGCCGGCATCTCCCTGGTGATCACGGGGCTGGCGAGGACCGAGGCCCAGTCCGAATCGCTCACCATCGTGCTCGCGCTCGTGCTCGCGGTGCTCGGCGGGACGTTCGTGTACACCTCGTCGGGCTTCCTCGCCGAGGTGCGGCGGTTCACCCCCAACGGGCAGGCACTCATGGCGTTCGTGGACCTCGCCGCCGGCCACGCCGGGCCCGCCGACGTGCTGCCCGCGTTCCTCCTCCTGCTGGGCGGTGGCCTCACGGTGGGCCTGATCGGGCTGCTCGCGATCCGGAGGGGGATCGACCGATGACCACCGCACTGGCGATCGCGGCCCTCGAGATCCGGCGCTTCCTCCGCGAACGCATCACGCTGTTCACCACGATCCTGATGCCCTCCGCCCTCATGCTGATCATCGGGACCGCCTTCGGGGGCGGCACCTCGGCACTCCCGGTGGGGCTGATCGACGACGACGGCACGCCGGCCTCCGCCGACTTCGCCGCCGAACTGGAGGACTCCGCCCTGTCCGTCACGGCGTACACCGACCCGGATGACATCGCCCGCGACATCCGGCTCGGCTTCCTCGCAGCGGGCGTTCACGTCCCTGCCGGGTTCGCCGACGGCCTCGCCGGGGACGGCGCCGAGGTGGTCATGACGCTCGACCAGACGTCGACCGACGGCGCCGCCGTCGCCACCGCCATCAACGCGGCGGCCGCCAGTCTCGGGCAGGTCCCGACGGCCACGCGGGTGGGC
>RZYE01000008.1 GCA_009930425.1 Actinomycetota bacterium
CCGACTCCGAACTCGCGTACGTGGCGGACCCGGACGGCTGGTGGAACGTGCACCGCTGCACCGACCCGCTCGGGGAGTGCCGCACCCGGCTCCTCCATCCTGCAGAGGCGGAGTTCGCCGCGCCACCGTGGACGTTCGACCACTCGCTGACCGTGCTCGACGAGGACCACCTCGTGTGCCGCTGGACCCGCTTCGGACGGTGGTCCCTGGGCACGATGCGCCTGTCCAACGGTGAGCTCGAGGAATGGATCACCGGCCTGGAGGTGGGCAGCGAGGTCGCTGCCGGTGGTGGCCGCGTCGCCTTCGTCGGACGGCACGCGAACCGCCCCGAGGTCCTCGCCGAACTGGTGCTCGCGGAGGGCTCGGTGCGCGAGCTGCGGGCCTCCGCACCCCCCGTCCTCGAGGATCCCTGGGTCTCGCAGGCGGAGCCTCTGGACTGGGACTCCGGCGACGCCGTCGCGCACGGCTTCTTCCATCCGCCGGTGAACCCGGACTTCGAGGCTCCCGCCGGGGAGCTGCCACCGCTGCTCGTGCTCGTCCACGGCGGGCCCACCGCCGCCACCACGGGCACCTTCTCCCCCGGCGTCCAGTTCTGGACCACGCGGGGATTCGCTGTCCTCGACGTCAACCACCGCGGGTCCACCGGCTACGGCCGGGCGTTCCGGGACGCGTTGCGCGGCCAGTGGGGCGTGGCCGACATCGCGGACATCGCCGCCGGCGTCACGGCGCTCGCCGAGCGTGGCCTCGTCGACGGCGCACGCGTGGCGATCCGGGGTGGCAGCGCCGGTGGCTACGCGGTCCTCCGTGCGCTCACGGCCACCGACGTCTTCGCCGCGGGCACCTCGCGCTACGGGATCGCCGACCTCGCGCTCCTCGCGGCGGACACGCACAAGTTCGAGTCCCACTACGTCGATGGCCTCGTCGGGCCGTGGCCGGAGGACGCGGAGACCTTCCGGGAACGCTCGCCCCTGTTCCACCTCGACCGGCTCCGTGCCCCCGTCCTGCTCCTCCAGGGCGAGGAGGACGCGGTGGTGCCCCCGAACCAGGCCCGCGAGATGGCGGACGCGATCCGGAAGGCGGGCGGCGAGGTCGAACTCGTGCTGTACCCGGGCGAGGGCCACGGGTTCCGCAGGGCGGAGACCACCCGTGACGCCCTCGCCCGGGAACTCGCGTTCTACGGGCGGGTGTTCGGCTTCACGCCCGCGTGATCAGGCCTTCACCAGCGACCGGAGCACGTACTGCAGGATTCCGCCGTTGCGGAAGTAGTCCGCCTCGCCGGGGGTGTCGATGCGGACGCGTGCCTCGAACTCCACTGCCGTGCCGTCCTCCCGCCCCGCCCGGACGTGGACGGTGCGCGGGGTGGTGCCGGAGTTCAGCTCCTCGATCCCGGTGATGTCGAAGGTCTCGGTGCCGGTCAGCCCGAGCGACCCGGCGTTCTCGCCGTCAGGGAACTGCAACGGGAGCACGCCCATCCCGATGAGGTTGGAGCGGTGGATGCGCTCGAAGCTCTCCACGATGACGGCCTTCACTCCCAGCAGCGCCGTGCCCTTCGCCGCCCAGTCGCGCGATGATCCGGAGCCGTACTCCGTGCCACCGAGGACCACCAGCGGCACGCCGGCCTCCTGGTACGCCATTGCCGCGTCGTAGATCGACTCCTGCTCGCCCGTGAGGAGGTTGCGGGTGTACCCGCCCTCGACGCCGTCGAGGAGCTGGTTGCGCAGGCGAATGTTGGCGAACGTGCCCCGGATCATGACCTCGTGGTTGCCGCGGCGCGAGCCATAGGAGTTGAAGTCCTTGCGAGCCACGCCGTGGTCCGCGAGGTACCTGCCGGCGGGCGAGTCCGGCTTGATGGCCCCGGCGGGCGAGATGTGGTCGGTGGTCACGGAGTCGCCCAGCCTGGCCAGCACCCGGGCTCCGCGGATGTCGGAGAGCTCGGTCAGCTCCATGGTCATGCCCTCGAAGTACGGGGGCCTGCGGACGTACGTGGAGTCCTCGGCCCACGCGAAGGTGTCGCCCTCCGGGGTGGGGAGAGAACGCCACCGCTCGTCCCCGACGAACACGTCGGCATACCCACCGGCGAACATCTCACGGTCGATGGTGGAGGCGATCGTCTCCTCCACCTCCCGCGCGGAGGGCCAGATGTCCGTGAGGAACACGTCGTTGCCGTCGCCGTCCTGCCCGAGCGGCTGGGTGGCGAAGTCGAAGTCCATCGTCCCGGCCAGCGCGTAGGCGATGACGAGCGGCGGGGAGGCCAAGTAGTTCATCTTGATGTCCGGGTTGATCCGGCCCTCGAAGTTGCGGTTGCCGGAGAGCACGGAGACCACCGCGAGGTCGTTGTCGTTCACCGCTGCGGAGATCGCGGGCGGGAGCGGGCCCGAGTTGCCGATGCAGGTGGTGCAGCCGTAGCCCACCAGGTGGTAGCCCAGCGCCTCGAGTGCCGGCCACAGTCCGGCCTTCTCGTAGTAGTCGGTGACCACCTTGGAGCCCGGCGCCATCGATGTCTTCACCCAGGGCTTGACCGCCAGGCCCTTGTCCACGGCATTGCGGGCGAGCAGGCCCGCGGCGAGCATGACGGACGGGTTGGAGGTGTTCGTGCAGGAGGTGATGGATGCGATGACCACCTTGCCGTGGTCCAGTTCGGTCTCGGTGCCGTCCTCCATCGTCACGGGCACGCGCTTGCTGGGCAGCGAGGTGTCGGGGTTGTGGTGCTCCGGTGGGGCCGAGTCGTCGAGGTCGTCGTCCGCCACGAACGGGTCGGAGGCCGGGAAGGTGTCCGCGAGCGCCTCGTCCAACTCGGAGAGCTCCTCCTCCTCGTCGTCCACGTAGTCGGGGAGCACCGCCTCGAAGGCCCGCTTGGCGTCGGCCAGCCTGATGCGGTCCTGGGGTCGTTTCGGACCGGCGATCGAGGGCACCACCGTGGAGAGGTCCAGCTCGAGGTACTCGGAGTACACCGGCTCACGGCTCGGGTCGTGCCACAGGCCCTGCTGCCTGGCGTAGGCCTCGACGAGCTCCACCTGGTCCCCGGTGCGGCCCGTGAGCCGCAGGTAGTCCAGCGTGACGTCGTCGATGGGAAAGATGGCGGCAGTGGAACCGAACTCGGGGCTCATGTTCCCGATGGTGGCGCGGTTGGCGAGCGGGACCGCGCCCACGCCATCACCGTAGAACTCGACGAACTTGCCCACCACGCCGTGCTTGCGCAGCATCTCGGTGATGGTGAGCACCACGTCGGTGGCCGTGGCGCCGGCGGGGATCTCGCCGGTGAGCTTGAAGCCCACCACCCGCGGGATCAGCATCGACACCGGCTGGCCGAGCATCGCGGCCTCGGCCTCGATCCCGCCCACGCCCCAGCCGAGCACGCCGAGGCCGTTGACCATGGTGGTGTGCGAGTCGGTTCCCACGCACGTGTCCGGGTAGGCCCGCAGCACGCCGTCGGCCTCCCGCGTCATCACGACGCTGGCGAGGTACTCGAGGTTCACCTGGTGGACGATGCCGGTGCCCGGGGGCACCACCTTGAAGTCGTCGAAGGCGGTCTGTCCCCAGCGGAGGAACTGGTACCGCTCCCGGTTCCGCTCGTACTCGAGTTCCACGTTCCGCTCGAAGGCGTCGGACCTCCCGAAGACGTCGATGACCACCGAGTGGTCGATGACGAGGTCCGCGGGGGCCAGCGGGTTGATGCGCGCGGGGTCGCCTCCCAGGTCCGCCATCGCCTCGCGCATCGTGGCGAGGTCCACCACGCACGGCACCCCGGTGAAGTCCTGCATGACCACGCGCGCGGGCGTGAACTGGATCTCCGTGTCGGGCTCGGCCGTGGGGTCCCAGGCAGCGAGGGCGCGCACGTGGTCAGCGGTGACGTTCGCCCCGTCCTCGGTGCGCAGCAGGTTCTCGGCGAGCACCTTGAGCGAGTAGGGCAGCCTCTCGAGGCCGGGGACGGCGTCCAGCCGGTTGATCTCGTAGGTGGCACCACCGACGGTGAGCTGTGCCTTCGAACTGAAGCTGTCCACGGGGATCTCCTCGAGTCGTCCTAAATATCTCGACATCAAGATACTGGCACGGTGGCAACATGTCCACCGGATCTCCCCAGCCTAATCAGTCGGTCCGGGGAGCGCGCGACCGTCAGCGCCGCTGGAGGACCACGACCATCTCGACGTGGTGCGTGTGCGGGAACAGGTCGAGCGCGGACGCCTCGAGGATGCGGTGGGTGGGCACCAGCTCGCGCAGGTCGCGGGCGAGTGCCGCGGGATCGCAGGCCACGTACACGATGCGCCGGGGCCGGTGGGCGGCGACGGCGCGGACGAGGTCGCGGCCGGCCCCCGTGCGCGGCGGGTCGAGGACGACGACGTCGAGCGGGCCGGTGACCCGCCCGACCGTGCGGGCGTCGGCGCGGGCCCGCCGGACCCGGACGTGCGGCAGCGCCGCGAGGTTGACGGTGGCGTCGTCGACCGCGGAACGGGATCCCTCGATCGAGACGACCTCGCCCCGCCGTCCGACGGTCCGTGCCAACGGGAGGGTGAGGAGGCCCGCGCCGGCGAACAGTTCGAGCACCCGCTCGCCACCCGCCAGGGCCACGCCGTCCAGCACGTGTCGCACCAGGGCGGCCGGGGCGTCGCGGTGCACCTGCCAGAACCCGTCGGCGGCGACGACGTACCGCAACTCCTCCTCCTCGTGCGGCACCCGCTCGCGGACCCTCCGCTCCCCCGCCTCTCCCGGCGCCACCAGTACTCCCCCGGACGTGACGACGACCGGTGCCGAGCCGCTGGGCACGACGGCGGTGACGCGCTCCCCCGGGAGCCACCGCCACGCGTCGCCGAAGAGGTCGAGGTTGGCGATCTGGGGGACGGCCAGCGGCATCGAGTCGACGGCGACCAGGTCGTGGCTGGCCGGACGCCGCATCGCGAGCCGGCCGGCGTCGTCGACCGTGAAGGAGACACGGGTGCGGCTGCCGACCGATGGATCGCCGACCGCACGCACGGCCGTGGGGCCGGGGAGGGCCTCCACCACCGTGGGCCCGCCGATCCGGGCCATCACGTCGGCGATGACGTTCGCCTTCCACCGGAGCTGGGCGTCCGGGTGGACGTGACCGAGGTCCGCCCCGCCGACGTCCAGGCGTGCCGCGGCAGGCCACACGTGATCGACCCTGTCCGGCGAGGGCGCCAGCACCTCGACGACGCGCGCCGTGTCATGACGTGCGCCCTCCGCCGTGATGACGGCCCGCACCCGTTCACCCGGGAGCCCGCCACGGACGAAGACCACCTTGCCCTCGTTCCGGGCGACGCAGAAGCCCCCGTGGGCCTCCCGCAGGAGATCGAGTTCGAGCGTCATTCGGGCAGCGGTGCGTCGAGGAGGTCCACCTGGTCGTGCTGGAACGGCACGCTCACCATCACGACGCCGGGCACGAACAGGAGCCGAGCGCGCAGGCGGAGCGTGCTCTGGTTGTGGAGGAAGCCCTCCCACCACCGCGAGACCACGAACTCGGGGACGAACACCATCACCAGATCGCGTGGCGAGGAGCGGCGCAACCCGCGGATGTACTCGACGATCGGGCCGGTGATCTCGTGGTGCGGCGCGGCGAGGACCGTGAGGGGGACCGGCACGGACAGCTCGTCCCACTGCCGCCGCAGCCCGGCGACCTCGGCGTCGTCGACCGCGGCGTGCAGGGCCTCCAACGTGTTGGGCCGGGTGGCGCGCGCATAGGCGATGGCCCGCAACGCCGGTTGGTGCAGCCGGGACACGAGCACCACCGCGTGCGTCCGCACCGGCAGGAAGCGTGCCTCCTGGGGACCCGCCACGGCGAGCTCGCCGGATAGGCGCTCGTAGTGCAGGTGGATGGTGAGCATCACGAGGTAGAGGACGGCCATCATGGCCAGCGCGATCCATGCGCCGTGCCGCGCACGTGCGAGGAGCACGACGACGAGCACCGCGCCCGTCATGGCGAGTCCGAGCGTGTTGATCAGCCGCGACCGCTGCATCCGCATCCGCACCTCACGCGTGTACTCGTCGCGGAGCCGCCGCGTCCAGTGCCGCACCATGCCGAGCTGGGACAGCGTGAAGGAGATGAAGACGCCCACGATGTAGAGGTGGATGAGCCGGGTCACCTCGGCGTCGAAGGCGATGATGAGCGCGATCGCCGCGACTGACAGCGAGACGATCCCGTTCGAGTAGACCAGCCGGTCCCCCCGGGTGTGCAACTGACGCGGGAGGAACCCGTCGCGCGCCAGGACGGCACCGAAGCCCGGGAACCCGGTGAAGGCCGTGTTGGCGGCCACCACGAGCACGAGCGCCGTGACGGCTGCGACGAGCAGCGTGAGGGCGGGGGCCTCGCGGAAGACCGTGGCCGCGAGTTGCCCGATGACGGGGTCCTGATGGTACTCCGCTCCGACCGGTTGCCCATCCCGCAGGAGATCGCGGGCCGGGGACTCGACGACCTTCACCCCGGTCAGCCGGGCGAGGGTCACGACCGACATCATCATCGTCGCCAGGATGGCGCCGAGGAACAGCAGCGTGGTCGCCGCGTTGCGGGACCGTGGCCGGGCGAACGACGGCACGCCGCTGGAGACCGCCTCGACACCCGTGAGCGCGGCGCACCCGTGAGAGAAGGCCCGCATGACGAGGAACGCACCGGCAAGGCCGGTGAGCCCCTCCTCGAAGCCGCTGCGGGGGACGATCGTCAACGCGGCGCTGTCAGCCTGCCCGAGGGTCCCGGTGAGGTGCTGGATGAATCCCACGACCGCCAGCGTCCCGATCGCCGCCATGAAGAGGTAGGCGGGAATCGTCAGCGCAGGCCCCGTTGCCCGCAGCCCCCGCAGGTTCGCGATCGCGAGGAGCACCACGACCGCCACGGCAACCGGCACCTCGAGGCCCCGCAGCGCGGGGATCGCCGCGGCCGCGTACTGCGAGGCGGCGGAGATCGAGACCGCGACGGTCAGGACGTAGTCCACGAGCAGCGCGCTCGCCACGGCGAGCCCAGCCTTCCGGCCCAGGTTCTCGGTCGCCACCTCGTAGTCGCCGGCACCGGACGGGTAGGCGTGAACGTTCTGCCGGTAGGAGGCGATGACGGTGGCGAGGACCACGACCACCGCCAGTGCCACCCAGGGCGAGATCGTGACGGCGGCAAGTCCCGCGAACGCGAGGGTCAGCAGGATCTCGTCGGGGGCGTAGGCGACGGACGAGAGCGCATCGGAGGCGAAGACGGGCAGGGCGATGCGCTTCGGGAGCACCGGGCGGTCCTGGGCCTCGGTCCGCAGCGGGCGTCCTGCCAGGAGACGCCTGGCGGCGTCGGCGATGTCCGTCACGAGAACTCATGCTAAGCCCGTGCAAGCGGCGTCAGGGACACATTCCCGCCGATGGAGTACCGTCGGGCCTGTGCACTTCGTGATCATGGGATGCGGCCGGGTCGGTGCGATGCTCGCCACTCAGCTCGATGAGTCCGGGCACTCGGTCGCGGTGATCGACCAGGACTCGGACGCGTTCCGGCGACTGTCCGCCGACTTCTCCGGCCGCCGGATCACCGGGATGGGGTTCGACCGGGACGCCCTGCTCCAGGCAGGCGTCGAGGAGGCCTGGGCGCTCGCCGCGGTCTCCAACGGGGACAACTCGAACATCCTGACCGCGCGGGTGGCGCGCGAGACCTTCGGGGTGAAGCGGGTGGTCGCCAGGATCTACGATCCCCGGCGGGCCGAGGTCTACCAGCGACTCGGGATCACCACGGTCGCGACGGTCCGGTGGACCACTGACCAGTTCCTCCGCCGCCTCCTGCCCAAGGGCTCCCAGGTCGAGTACCGGGACGCCTCGGGATCCGTCAGCCTCGCCTCCCTCGACCACCATCCGAGCTGGATCGGTTCCACCGTGGGCCAACTCGAGGAGGCCACGGGGGCACGGGTCGCCTACGTGACCCGCTTCGGCAAGGGCCTCGTCCCGTCGGCCACCACCGTGGTCCAGGAGAACGATGTCGTGCACGTCATGGTCGAGGCGGACGAGCTCCCCCGCCTGCAGCGCAGGTTCATGGCCCAACCCGCCGAGGAGGACTGATGCGCGTCATCATCGCCGGAGCAGGCTCGGTCGGGCGCTCCATCGCCCGCGAACTCCTCGCCCACGGCCACGAGGTCACCCTCATCGACAAGCTCCCCGGCGCCATGAAGATCGCCTCCGTCGCGGAGGCGGACTGGCTGCTCGCCGACGCGTGCGAGCCCGGTTCCCTCGCGGAGGCCGAGGTGGCGGAGGCCGAGGTGGTCGTCGCGGCGACCGGCGACGACAAGGCGAACCTCGTCATCTCCCTGATCGCGAAGACCGAGTTCGCCGTGCCCCGTGTCGTGGCCCGCGTGAACAACCCGAAGAACGAGTGGATGTTCGACCGTTCATGGGGGGTCGACGTGCCGGTGTCCACGCCCCGCATCATGACCTCCCTCGTGGAGGAGGCCGTGAGCGTCGGAGACCTGGTGAAGATCTTCACCTTCCACCAGTCGGGCGCCTCGATGCACGAGATCACCCTCCCGGAGGACTCCCCCGTCATCGGGCGTCGGGTCGGCTCGATCGAGTGGCCGGGCGGAAGCGTACTGGCCGCGATCATCCGGGGCGACCGGCCCATCGCTCCCTCGCCGGACGACACGCTCGAGGCAGGCGACGAACTGCTCCTCCTCGTCGACGCTACTGCGGAGGAGCACCTTCCGGAGATCCAGCGGACGCTGGCTCCCTGACCGGCTCCGGTTCCCTCACCATCAACCACGTCAACCAGATCACGACGGCGAACAGCGGGACCCCCATGAGGAGCTTGGCCGTTCCGAGCCATCCCACGTTGTCGTCGAGGAGCAGGGGCACCTGCACGAGCAGGCGGGCAGCGAACAGGCCCGCCCACAACCAGGTCGCGAGGACGTAGCGCCGGTACATGGGCGAGGACCGCCACCCGTCCCACTCGCTGCGGATGACCGCCACGATGATCCCCACCAGGGGCCAGCGCACGAGGACGGACACCACCGTGCCGAGGAGGTAGGCAGCGTTCACCCACAGCCCCCACTGGAAGAAGTTCGCCGCCTCCCCCGTCTGCCACGCCCACACCACCGAGATCGCCACCCCGAAGAGACCGCTGAAGGCCTGGGTGAGGGGGGTGCGCTGCACCAGGCGCACCACCACCGCCAGCACGGCGAGGCTCGCCGAGGATGCCAAGGCGGGAACCAGGTCCCGTGTGGTGAGGAAGACCACCACGAACACGAGGCCGGGCGCGATGGACTCGATGAGGCCCCGCACGCCGCCCACGGCCTCCATGAAGTCGAACTCCTCGGCGACCAGTTGGCCGACGCCCTTTCCCGCCGTCGTCTCGTCAGGCATGCCTCACCTCGGGAGGAGTTCGTAGGACGGGTTGTACATGATGGGCAGGCCGCTGGAGTTGCCGACCGTGCCAGAGGCGACGAGGTGCCGTCCTGCCACGATCCCGGGAACCTCGACCCGTCCGAGGAACACCAGCCCGATGGTGCCGGTGCCGTCGCTGACGCGCGCGACGAACGCCGGGGGTGCTCCCCTCGGCTGGTAGGTGATCGACACCACCCTGCCTGCGATGCGGGCCCGCGATCGTGGCGTCAACCCGCCGATCGGCTGCGTCCCGGCCGGACGCGGGCGATCGGCCTCCACCGGAGGCCGCAGGAGGGTGCGCCAACGGGTCATCGGATCTCGGTGATCTCCGGACCGCGGCGCAGGATGCCCAGCGGGTCATCCGACGGCGCCGGCTCCGCAGCGGGGGTGCTGCCCGGCAGTGTCAGTGCCAGCACCTCGCGTGGCGGGCGGGCGTGGGGACCGCGGACGACGACGATGTCGCGCAGCACCTCCTCGAGCGTCCGTGCCGCCTCGGGATCCACGGCCGCCTTGCCGGAGAAGGCTCCCCTGATCATCCACCGGGGACCGTCGATCCCCACGAAGCGAACCGCGCGCATCCCGCTGCCGCCCTGGGTGGTCACCGGCATCCGTGCGAGCAACTCGCGCCCGAACACGCCGGGGACGTCGTCGCTGGTCCCGGAGCGGTCCTCGATGGACTGGGCCAGCTCCGGCCGGATCTCGTCCCACAGCGACGCCGAGCGCGGAGCGGCGTACACCTGGAGCTGGAGCGCCGAGGCGCCGTCGGTGAGCGTGAGGGAGACGGGCTTCCGCGTGGCACGGTCGAGTTCCACGCGGACCTGCATCCCCGGCCGCGGCGGGATGCGCAGCGCCCCGAGGTCGATCCGCCCCCCGAGGTCGGGGACGTCCTCCACGTCGAACGGGCCGGTGCCGGCTGCGGGCGGCTCCTCGACCTCGTCGACCGGTTCGGGTTCCCTGCGCCGGGAGAACAGCGCCATCCTCATCCCTCCATTCGTCGGCACACGCACTGTACCGCGCGCACGGCCCGGGGCGGGTGGTGCGGGGCGGGCGGTGCGGGGCCCGTGCGGCTGTTTCGTGCGAGAGTTGGTGCGTGCCGTACCACGAACGCGTCCAGCCCTCGATCCCCCTGCTCGTGTTCGCCGCCCTCGCCGGCGGATCCTTCGGGCTGATCCTCCTGCCGCTCTCCACGCTGACCGCAGCTGCCGTGGCCACCGGGCTCGGCGCGGCCACCGTGGCCCTCGCGCTGCTGGCAAGTCCACGGATCGAGGTCGACGCCGCGGGATTCCGCGCCGGCAGCGCCCGGATCGAGCCCGAGTTCCTCGGTGAGGTGAGCGTCCTCGACCGGGAGCGGCTCCGGGCCGTGCTCGGCGTCGAGGCCGACGCGCGAGCCCACCTGTGCCACCGGGCCTACGCCACGGGAGCGGTCAAGGTGGGCATCGTGGATCCCCGGGACCCAACCCCCTACTGGGTGGTCAGCTCCAACCGCCCGGACGAACTGGCGGCAGCCCTCACCGAGCTCGTGCAGTCGCGTCCCTGATCAGCCCGCGCACTCGGAGCACACCGGATGGCCGTCCTCCTCGTAGGCCAGCTGGGACCGGTGGTGCACGAGGAAGCACTTCCAGCAGGTGAACTCGTCGGCCTGGCGAGGAAGGACCCGCACCGAGAGTTCCTCGCCCGAGAGGTCAGCGCCGGGCAGCTCGAATCCCTCCGCGGCCTCCGTCTCGTCCTCGTCGACCACCGCGGCATTCTTCTCGGCACGGCGGGCCTTCAGTTCCTCGATCGAGTCCTCGCTGAGGTCCTCGTCGCTCTTTCGGGGTGCGTCGTAGTCGGTCGCCATCTCGGCGTCACGCTCCGCTTCTTCTGCAACTGGTGGTCAAAGTGAATGGATTATACATACACGAGGCGGATGTCCCATTCACGCACGGTCCACGTGTCACTCCACGAGCGCGGCGAGGGCGGCGGCGAGTTCCCGGACCGTGTGGCCGTGGCCCGCCACGATCATGTCCGGCGCGGGAGCGGAGCCGGGACCGAGGACCTCCCCGCCGCTCTCCGTCAGGACCAGGGAACCCGCTGCGATGTCCCAGACGTTGAGCCCGCGCTCGTAGTGCGCATCCAGTGAACCGTCCGCCACGAGGCACAGGTCGATGGCCACCGAGCCGAGCCGGCGGATGTCCCGCACCTGGGGCAGCAGTGCGGCGACGGCTGCGCCCTGCCGGGAGCGCCTCTCCGCGACGTAGGAGAACCCGGTGCCGACGAGGGCCTTCCCGAGCGGCACGCCCGCCCTCGCCTCGATGCGCGTCTCCCCGCGGAAGGCTCCCCCGCCGCGGACGGCATGCCACGTGACCCCCAGGGCGGGGGCCGCGACCGCTCCTGCCAGGAGTTCCCATGCCCCGGGCTCGGGCGGGCCGGCACACACGGCGACCGACACCGACCAGTGGGGAAGCCCGTACAGGTAGTTCACGGTGCCGTCGATGGGATCGACCACCCAGGTGAGGCCAGAGGTGCCCGTCCTGCCGTCGCCCTCCTCCCCGAGCACGGCGTCGTCGGGGCGGGCCGAGGCGAGCTGGTCGAGCAGCCACTGCTCCACCTCCTGATCCACCGCGGTCACGATGTCGACGTCGGAGGACTTGGTGGCGGCCACCGAGACCCCTTGGCGACGGCGCCGGGTGGCGATCTCCGCGGCGCCGTCGGCCAACGTGCGGCAGAGGGCATGGAGGTCGGCAGGGTTCTCCCTCGTGATCATGCGTTCATTGTCACCCACCTTCCGCCACACCGGCCCAATTGCGGCGCGCGCAGGTGTGACAATGGCAATCTCGTTTGAGGACGTACGGAGGTGTCATGGTCGAGCTCAAGTTGACGGGACTGCACCCGGACGGTGAGCACCTGACGCTCACGGGTCCGGATGGGGTGCAGTACGCGCTCGCCGTGACCGACGAGCTGCGCGCCGCGGTGCGACGGGACCGGCCGCTGATGGAGCAGATCCGGGCCGCCCAGCAGCCTGTCCGTCCCCGGGAGATCCAGGCCATGCTCCGGGCCGGGTCGAGCGCAGAGGAGGTCGCGGAGGTCTCAGGGCTGCCGCTCGACCACGTCCAGCGGTACGAGGGCCCCGTCCAGGCGGAGCAGGCGTGGGTGGTGCAGCAGGCACAGGCGTTCCCGGTGGGACGGCAGTCGGACTCGCCCCAACTCGGGGACCTCGTGGTGGACCGCCTCGCGACCCGGTCGGTGAAGCCGGAGGACCTCGAGTGGTCGGCCACGCGCGCGGGGAACGCCCCGTGGGTCGTCGCCGTCGCCTTCCCCATCGGGGCCCGGACGACCGAGGCCCGCTGGGAGGTCGATCTCTCCGCCCGTTCCCTGCACGCCCTCGACGACGAGTCCCGTTGGCTCTCGGAGACGGATTCGTCGTCCCCCCGCGCGCGCCGGTTCCCGGTCGCCCTCCCTCCGGAGCGCAGCGACCTGAAGGTCTACAACGTCGAGGCCGACGGCGACCTCAGCGAGGCCCCCGCCCGGTCCGGCACCGACGACCTGCTCGACCGCCTCCAGTCGACGCGGGGAACACGCCAGTCCGTCGAGGAGGAACCCCTCGAGGGTGACGAGGACCTCCTCTCCCACCTCATGGACGACGACGTGCCCGCGGCTCATCCTGCGGCCTCCGAGCCGGAGGCCGCGACAGACGCGCGGGTCCTGCCGCTCCCCCTGCGTGACCGCGGCGACCAGCCCGACGAGCGCCAGGAGGCCCAGCCGGAGCGCCGGCCCCGCAAGCCGGCCCGGCGGTCGGTCCCGAGCTGGGACGAGATCGTCTTCGGTTCCCGCAACGAGTGACCGACTACCCTCCCCGTTCCTCCCAGGACTCGGCAAGCGTCATCGGGGAGAGCGTGGCGGCACGGGCCGCGGCGGCAGTCGTCCGCCGCACGTGGTGCCGGCGGCAGAGGACCTCGTAGGCCACCTCACCCTGTCCGGCGGTGTCCCCGACGACCACCTGGTCACCCTCCGTCACCATGAGGCCGCCGACGGTACGCGCGTTGTGGGTCGCTCGGTCACCGCACCAGCAGAGGGCCTCCACCTGGAGTCGCTCGAGGCGGTCGGCCATCTCGACGAGCCGGGCCGAGCCGGGGAACAACCTGGTGCGGAAGTCGGTGGTGATCCCGAAGGCGAAGACGTCCGCGCCGCCGTCGTCGACCACCCGCACGAGCTGGTCCACCTGCTCGGGCGTGAGGAACTGGGCCTCGTCGCAGATGAGGTAGTCGACCCGCTCCCCCCGTGTACGGCGCACCACCAGCTCATGCCAGAAGTCCGTCTCGTCGGTGACCTCGATCGCGGGGACGGCCAGGCCGAGGCGTGAGGACAGGACCGAGGCGCCGGCGCGGTCGTTGCGCGTGAAGGTCAGGCCGCGACGGCCTCGCTGCGCGTGGTTGTGGTCCATCTGCAGCGCCAGCGTGGACTTGCCGCAGTCCATGGTGCCCGAGAAGAAGACGAGGGAGGCCATCAGGTCACCGTGACCATGAGGGGCACCAGCATCTCCTCCGGCGTGAGAGAACCGTGCACGCCGATCAGTGCCATGGAGGCGGGCGTCTGGGTGCGGGAGTCGACGACGACCGTGCGACCCCGCATGAACACCACCACGTCCCCGATGGCGCGCACGAACCGCGGGTCGAGGTCGGGGTAGAGCGCCAGGGCCTCGGCCCGCGGCAGGATCCACGCCCTGTCCCCGAGGTGCTCGCGCCACCGGTCGAGGACGCCGTCCTCCGTGGTGTGCACGTGCATGGCACGCGGTTCGCCCGAGATGAGGTCGACTCCCCGCACGAGCTCGGGCACGCGGGCCGCATCGATGCTCTCCGCCACGTCCACCATCCCGTGGTCCGCCGTGATGACGAGCAGGGTGTCGCGCGGCAGCATGGCGGCGAGGCGCCGCAGCTCGCGGTCCGTCCGTGAGGCCTCCTCGCCCCACTCCCACGAACCCCAACCGGAGACGTGGCCGACGTGGTCCACCTCGCCCCAGTACAGGTAGACCACATCAGCCGTACCGGAGCGGAGCTCCGCAACGGTGACGTCCACCCGATCGGCCAGGTCCTCGGCGCTCACGTCCCGCGCCCCACGGAAGGCCGCGCGGTTCAGGCCCGAGCCGACGAACCGGCCCGGCCCCACCGAGGCGAAGCGAACCGGGGATGCGAGCCGCTGCGCGAGGGTGTCCCGTCGCTGCCAGTCCTCCGGCGTCACGAGGCCCTGGTCCCACTTGATCATGTTCAGCAGCTCGCCGGAACGCGGTTCCCGTACCGTGTAGCCGAGCATCCCGGTCGCTCCCGGGTTGAGGCCCGTGCCGATCGAGGTGATCGCGGCCGCCGTGGTCGAGGGCACGACCGTCTCGAGCAGGGAGCAGTCCCGCAACATGGTGCGCAGGAACGGGAAGTGGCCGCTCCGCTCCGTGAGCTGGGTGTGGCCGAGCCCGTCGACGAGCACCACGCAGGCGCGCCGCGCGGCCGGCAGGCCGAGCACGTGGCGGCCATGCGGCCACTCGCCGCCGATGCGCTCCATCCCTGTCGCATCGATTGCGGCGGCGAGGACCGACCGAACGGAGGGGCCCCCGGGTCGCAGGAGGTCCGGTGGCAGGTTCATGCGCCGTAGCTCTCGGCGACCGCCCGCGAGAGAGCGGCCGCGAACCGGCTTGCCTGCTCGAGCTTGGACCGGCCGTCCGCCCCCGCGCTCACGCGCAGGACGAGGTCGTCCGGCGTCGTGAAGCCGGTGTACCCGTGGTCGGCCTCGCACTGCGGGTCGCCGCACGTGGCCGGCTCGACGTCGAGGCGGGACACCGAACCCCAGTTGACGGAGACGGTGATCTCGTCGACCACGGCCCTGTCGATGTTCGCCGGGTTCCGCACGCCGTGGGAGAGCACCACGGAGCTGATCCGGCGCAGCGCGACCGCCTCGGTCGTCGCGATCGCCATGGCGCGCCCCTCGGAGTCCGGCTCGTCGTCGACGTGGGCCCCGATCAGGCGTGTCGGCGTGAGGACGACGGCCGTGACGTGGCGCCTGACCTCCGAGGAGTCGAAGGTGGTCTCCGGGTGCACGAGGTAGGCCACCACCTGCTGCCCCCCGACGGCGATCTCGAGGACCCTCTCGACCAGTTCGGGGTAGTAGCCGCCACGTTGCAGGTCGCGGCGCAGTGCAGCGGGGAGGTTCTCAGACACGCGCCCCATTGTTCCATCACTCCAGGCCGAGCGACGGCAACGTGCGCCGGGAGCCATCGGCGCGCACCCCGGCGCGGACCTCCACCTCCGCCGAGAGGGGGAACGCCCCGGTGTGGGCCACCACCACCGGATTGAGCTCGATCCGCGCGATGGCAGGGAAGTCATCCTTGAGGAGCGCAAGCCGGCCGGCCACGTCCCGCAGGGGGCCCGGATCGTAGCCAGGCCGGCCGCGGTGGCCACGGAGCCGCACCGCCGCCCGTGGCTCGTCGAGGAGCTCCGCGACGTCGCGGTGCGAGAGCGGCGTGATGCGGTAGGAGACGTCGCCCAGGATCTCCACCGCGTCCCCGGCCAGCCCGAAGCTGACCACCGGGCCATAGAGCGGGTCCTCCACCGCAGCCAGGACGCAGGCCGGGCCCGGGGGAACCATCCGCTGGAGGCACGCGCCCCTGACGCCGAGCGCCCGCAACTGCCCGATCGCGTGGACGAGGTCGGCGTCGTCGTGGACGTCGAGGTGCACGCCGCCCAGGTCCACCCGGTGGCGCAGGACGGCGTCCCGTGCCTTCACGGCAAGCGGGTACCCCAGGTGGACGGCCACCGCGAGCGCCTCCTCCTCGGAGCCGACCGGCACCGATGGGACGACGTCGATGCCGTAGGCCGCCAGGAGCCGTTCCGCGAGCCCTCCCTCCAGCACCCCCTCCCCCGCGCCGGCGAGGAGGTCCGACACGGAGGCGGGCGAGACGTCGTCGGCCGAGACGAGGGAGGAGGCGTCCCGCTCCCGGACCGCAACCAGCTTTGCGACGATGCGCAGGGCGCGATGGACGTCGTCGACGACGGCGATCCCCGCCGATCGGTCCGGTCGCGCGGCGATGGCGAGCGCAGCCCC
This sequence comes from Actinomycetota bacterium, assembly GCA_009930425.1. Classification (GTDB taxonomy): domain Bacteria; phylum Actinomycetota; class Actinomycetes; order Actinomycetales; family Actinomycetaceae; genus UBA1383. The sequence goes on from RZYE01000008.1 coordinate 16,405, forward strand.
ACCAGGGTCCGGCTCGTTGCTGCCCTCGCCGGCCAACGGCAGGTCGACGGCGATCCGGAGGCCGCCCTCGTCAGCGGTCGGCTCGAGGCCGTGCTCGCGCGCCGCCCGGGCCACGAACTCGCGTGCCGAGGCGGTGGTGGCGGCGATGTGCACGCGCCGGCCGCCGATCGGACGGCGGACCGCCACGTGGGCGAGGTCGATCAGCTCCTCGTGGTCGGCCGCCTCGATGACGCCGGCCTGCCGCAGCATCCCGGACAGGACGGCGCGTGGCAACGGCGACGTGCGCACCACATGGCCGGGGGGAGCACTCTGGCCGGTCGTGGAATCGATGTGGCAGACCACCGTCCGGGTACTCGCCAGGTGGCGTGCGATCCGCGCGAACTTCCGCGGGTTGCCGATCGAGTCGAGGCTGAGTGCCACCACCCGCGTGCGTTCGTCCGTGCTCCACCACTGCATGGCGTCGTTGCCGGAGACGTCGATGCGGTGCCCCGCGGAGACGAACCCCGAGACCGGCAGGCCACGGGCGACGAGCCGGGAGGCAAGGCTGGCGCTCGACCGGGCGCTCTGGGCGAACACCCCCACCTCGCCTGCGCCGGTGAGGCCCGGGACCAGGGTCAGGTTGGCGCCTCCCGCGGTCAGCAGCCCATAGGAGCCGGGGCCCAGGATCCGCATCCCGTGCCCTCGGGCCGCCTCGAGGACGGCGCCGTGCCACCCCGGATCGTGCGTCCCCCTCCCGCTGAGGACGACGGCGGCACGCACGCCCTCGGTGCCGAGCCGTTCCAGCGTGCCCACGAGGTCGTGGTCCTCGACGGCGACGACGGCGAGGCTCCCCTCACCCGGCTGCCCACCTCGTCCGCGCACCTGCGGCAGCAGGTCGAGCAGGTGCGCGGCCCCGCCGGACCCCACCGGGATGACCGCACCCGGATCCATCAGCACCCTCATCGAGCGGGACTCGGAGTACTGCTCGCGTGCGGTCATCACCCGCCACGACTTGTCGGTGGTGGAAATGTCCACCGAGACGCCGACCACCCCGTCCTCGAACCCCGAGTCCACGGTGTAGCCGGCCTCCCGGAACACCGCGAGCATCTTCGCGTTCGTGGGCAGGACATCGGCCACGAGACGAGTGAAGCCGCGTTCCCGGCCCGCCGCCGCGAGGTGGTCGAGGAGCACCGACCCGAGTCCACGTCCCTGCTGCGAGTCGGCGACGTAGAACGCGACCTCGGCGGTGCGGGCGTCGACGGCGTCGTAGCAGCCGAACGCGAGCAGCGGCCCGCCCTCGTGGTCGGTCACCACGAGCGCCACCCGGTCACGGTGGTCCACGCGCGTGAAGCGCTCCAACTCTTGCTCCGTCAACGCCCCGCGGTACCCGAAGAAGCGGAAGAACCTGCTCTGCTCCGACTGCGCCATGTGCAACGCCTGGAGCCCGGGTGCATCCCCGGGGAGGACGGGACGGACGTGCATGGTGGCACCGTCACGGGCCACGATGTCCGCCTCCCAGTGCCGTGGGTAGGCGGGGTTGGAGGACATGTCCACAGCCTAACCCGTGCCGGTTTCCGGGATTCGGTGGCGGGAAGGCGATAATCGGGCCATGGCACCACGGACCCACCCCCCGGTCGACGAGAACATCGTCGACATCGACGTCTCCGCCGAGATGGAGGGGTCCTTCCTCGAGTACGCCTACTCGGTGATCTACGCCCGCGCGCTCCCGGACGCCCGCGACGGGCTGAAGCCCGTCCAGCGCAGGATCCTGTACCAGATGGACCAGATGGGCCTGCGGCCCGATCGTGGCCACGTGAAGTCCGCCCGCGTCGTCGGCGACGTGATGGGCAAGCTGCACCCGCACGGCGACGCGGCCATCTACGACGCCCTCGTGCGCATGGCGCAGCCCTTCTCGCTGCGGCTCCCCCTGGTCGACGGCCACGGCAACTTCGGCTCCCTCGACGACGGCCCCGCCGCCCCTCGGTACACCGAGGCGCGGATGGCGCCGGCTGCGCTCGAGATGACCCGGTCCCTGGACGAGGACGTCGTGGACTTCGTGCCCAACTACGACTCCTCACTGATGCAGCCCGCGGTGCTGCCGTCCGCGCTGCCCAACCTGCTGGTCAACGGCGCCCAGGGGATCGCCGTGGGCATGGCGACGAACATGCCACCCCACAACCTCGTCGAGGTCGTGGCGGCCGCACGTCACCTCATCGCCCACCCCGAGGCCACGCTCGACGAGCTCATCCGCTTCGTCCCGGGGCCGGACCTGCCGGGTGGGGGGAAGATCATCGGCCTCGACGGCATCCGGGACGCCTATGCGAGCGGCCGCGGCAGCTTCCGGACCCGGGCGCGGGCCCGGGTGGAGTCGATCTCGGCCCGCAAGCGCGCCATCGTGGTCACGGAACTTCCGTACCAGGTGGGCCCGGAGCGCATGATCGACAAGATCAAGGACGCCGTCAACGCCAAGAAGGTCCAGGGGATCTCCGCCGTCGCCGACTTCTCGGACAGGGAGCACGGGCTTCGCCTCGTCATCGAGGTGAAGAACGCGTTCAATCCCGACGCCGTCCTCGAGGCGCTGTACCGCTACACCCCCCTCGAGGAGTCGTTCGGGATCAACAACGTCGCCCTGGTCGACGGGCAGCCCCGCACGCTCGGCCTCCGCGAGCTGCTCCAGGTGTACGTGAGCCACCGGCTCGATGTCGTGACCCGGCGCACCCGGCACCGCCTCGGCGCCCGGACCGACCGCCTGCACCTCGTCAACGGCCTCCTCATCGCGATCGCGGACATCGACGAGGTCATCCAGGTGATCCGCACCTCGGACAATGCCGAGCAGGCCCGGACCCGCCTCATGACGGTCTTCGACCTCACGGAGCCGCAGGCGGAGTACATCCTCGAGCTGCGGCTGCGGCGCCTGACGCGGTTCTCCAGGATCGAGCTCGAGGCCGAGCGTGACGCCCTCGCTGCCGAGATCGCCTCGCTCACCGCCATCCTCGAGTCCGATGCGCTGCTGCGCGAGGTGGTGGGGGATGAACTGGCCGAGGTTGCCGCCCGCTTCGGCACCCCCCGGCGCACCGTCCTGCTCGAGGCCTCCGGGGCGACCGCGACCGCCGCCCGGGCGCCGGGATCGGTCCCGCTGGAGGTGCCCGACGTGCCGTGCACCGTCATGCTCTCCGGCACCGACCTGATCGCACGCGTCGACGGGACGATCTCGCGTGACGGCCCGCGCCGCGCGCACGACGCCCTGCGCTCCGCCGTCGTGACGACGACGCACGGCCACGTCGGCCTGGTCACCTCGCGCGGGCGAGTGGTCCGGGAATCGGTGCTCGACATCCCCTCCCTCGCGCCGGTGGAGGGAGCGCCCGGACTGAGCGGCGGGAGCGTCGTGACGGAGATGATCAGGCTCGAACCCTCCGAGGACGTGGTGGGCCTCGTCCCGCTGGGTGACGGAGCGCCGCCATTCGTGCTCGCCACCGCCGGCGGGGTCGTGAAGCGGCTCTCGCCCGCGGACTTCCCCGTGAAGGACTCCTTCGACGTGATCGCGCTGAAGGAGGGTGACCGGGTGGTGGGAGTGGCCACCACCACCTCCGAGGAGGACCGGATCGTCCTCGTGGCCACCGACTCCCAGCTCCTGCACTTCCCCGCCTCCTCCGTCCGGCCCCAGGGACGAGGGGCGGGCGGAATGACCGGCATGCGGCTCGACAGCGGCGCCCAGGTGCTCTCGCTCGGCGTCGTTCCGGGTGACAGCGCGTCCCGCTCGGTGGTCGTGACGGTCGCCGGCACCGCGACCGCCCTGCCCGGCACGGTCGCCGGGTCCGCGAAGGTGACGCCGTTCGACCGCTACCCGGGCAAGGGCCGTGCGACAGGGGGCGTGCGCTCCCATCGATTCCTGCGGGGCGAGGACTGCCTGCAGCTCGCATGGGTGGGCGTCTCCCCGCGCGCCGTCGGAGCGGCGGGACAGGGGATCGAGCTCCCTGGGCAGGACGAGCGGCGCGACGCCTCGGGGCAGCCCCTGGCGGGACCGCTCGCGGCGATCGGCTGAGGGGCGCCCTACAGGTCGACGGCGTACATGATCGTCCGGTGCGTGGGCTCGAAGCCGAGCTCGGCGTAGAGGTGCTGTGCCCCGGTGGGTTCGTCGTGGTCGACATCGATGCCGGCGTAGTCCATCCCGGCATCGCGGAAGGCCATCATCACCCGGGTGAGGAGGGATCGCCCGACGCCGCGGCCACGCCACTCCGCGAGCACACCCAGGGCCTCGATGTAACCCTCACGCCATCCGAGTGCGGGCCAGTCCTCCTCCCACTTGGAGGCGAGAATGTAGCCTGCCACGCGGGCCCGGTCCGTGGAGCGGTCGATCGCGACAAAGCACCACTCGGGCACCATCGAGGCGACATGACGCTCCCACTGCTCCGGCGTGACGGCCAGGGACTCCCCGTAGTCGGAGAACGCCTGGTTGTGGGCCCGCCGCGCCTGGTCCGACCAGCCCTGTGACCACGGCTCGATGGCGAGGTACGGCCCGAGCCGCACGAGGGGGATCTGCTCCGACAGGTCACGCCGCATCTGCGTGTACCAGCGGCGCGCCGTGTAGCCACTGCGCGCGAGCAGGTCCACCATCCCGTCAACGGTCTCATCGGCGAAATGGACGATCTGGGCCGGTCCCTCCCGGCCCGACCGTGCGAGCAGGTGGCGGGCGATGTCGCCCTGCCACGTCACGATCGCGGTCCCGAACGACTTGTCGCGCCACTGCGGGTGCACGGCGCCCGAGCAGGTGGCACGGACGGTCGACAGTTCCGTGGTCTGGACACGGACGAAGCCGTAGGCGATCAGGTGGCCGTCGTCGTCGAAGGCGCCGTAGGCGGCGTGTGGCACGGAGGGATCGAAGAGGTCGACGATCTCTGCCTCGGTGGTGCGGTAGGGGATGCGGTCGTGGTCCTCCGCGATCCGCTGGAGCGCCGTGATCGCCGCCGAGTCGTGCTCGTTCAGGGCACGCCACCGTCCCGGACCGCTCGGCAGCCGTATGTGGCGCGGAGGGGCAGCCCTGACGGCGAGCGGGATCCCGGGATCCGGACCCGGCGTGGCTGTGGGGTCGACTCCCAGCCGGGAGAGGTCGAGGAAGTTCATGGCTGCTCGATGCTGTAGAGGAGTTCGACGTCGACCGGCACGAACTCAAGGCCCATGAGGACGTCACGCCAGAGCGCGGAGACGGCGGGGGTGGCGTACACGTGCGCCTGACGCACACCAGCAGCCCGCAGGGAACGCAGGACGGCCCCGAGGAGGTCGCGCTGCACGTCCTCGGAACCCGGGCCGGCGATCAGTCCACGGATCCAGCCGAGCGGACGGTCCTCGGTGTCCACGGTGAGGTGGACGAGCACCGCCGCCCGGGCGACGCCGTCGTGCTCCGCCACGTGGGAGAGTCCTGGATCGCACGTCTCGAGGAGTTCGGCGCGGCTCATGGCGGCCGCCACGAACGCGTGCCGGTCCGGCTCGCCGCAGTCCTGGAGGATCGCGGCGTCGGTCGGCACCAGCGGTCGGACCGTCCATCCAGGGACGCTCCCCTCCGGTGGGACCTCGGCCAGGTCCCGCGAGAACAGCTCGATCCGCGCATGGCAACTGAAGCCGGCCGCGGTGTAGAGACGACGCCGATCGATCAGCGACGCGGCGATGGGAACCGCGACGGTGGAGGGACTGGAGGCCCCGAGGAAGTGGCGCGCCCAGCGGTCCTGCCAGGCGAGGACGGCACGCCCGACGCCGCGGCCCCTCCACGTCGGGTCGATCAGGGCGTGGACCGCAGCCGCCCCTCCACCGGGAGCGAGGCGAACGCTGGCGCACGCCCGGGGGACGCCTGCCCGATCCCGCCCGACCATCGACACGGAGTCGGTGAGGTTGCCGGTCAGGACCCGCTCGAGCACGACCCGGGGCACCCTTACCCGGGCCGCGTCGACGTCCTCGCACCTGTGCGCCAACGCCACGATCGAGTCGGTGTCGGCCGGGGTGGTCCCCGACCACTCCAGGCCGAGGTGCGCACCGGGGACGCCGCCGAGGGCGTCGAAGGGGCGCGGGCTGGGCACTGGCACGCCTCCGATCTTACGGGCAACCACGGTCTCAGGCGTCGATCGCGTCGGGGTCCACCCGGTGGGCCCCCGCGACGATGAACTCCTTCCGCGGTGCGACGTCGTTGCCCATGAGCAGTTCGAAGACGGACTGGGCCCGCGACACGGATTCCTCGTCGGCGGTCGTGATCCGGCGCAGCGTGCGATGTGCCGGTTCCATGGTCGTCTCCGCCAACTGGTGTGCGTCCATCTCGCCGAGACCCTTGTAGCGCTGGATCGGGTCCTTGTACCGGCGCCCCTGCCTCTCGAGCCGGGCAAGCACTGCACGGAGCTCATCCTCGGAGTAGGTGTAGATCACCTCGCCCTGGCGGCGACCCATGGCGGTGACCTCGACGCGATGGAGCGGTGGGACCGCCGCGAACACCCGGCCCTCCTCGATGAGCGGCCGCATGTACTTGAAGAAGAACGTCAGCAGCAGGGTGCGGATGTGCGCCCCGTCGACATCCGCATCCGTCATGAGCACCACCTTGCCGTAGCGGGCCTGCGAGAGGTCGAACGTGCGTCCGGAGCCCGCCCCGATGACCTGGATGATCGAGGCGCACTCGGCGTTCTTGAGCATGTCGGTCGGGGAGGTCTTCTGGACGTTGAGGATCTTCCCCCGGATCGGGAGCAACGCCTGGAACTCCGAATTGCGGGCGTCCTTGGCAGTGCCCAGCGCGCTCTGGCCCTCCACGATGAAGAGCTCAGAGCGCTCGACGTCGTCGCTCCGGCAGTCCGACAGCTTGGCGGGCAGGGACGATGTCTCCAGGGCATTCTTCCGGCGGGTGATCTCCTTGTGCATCCGCGCGGAGACCCGGGCCCTCATCTCCCCGACGACCTTGTCGAGCAGCAGGGTGGCCTGCTCCCTCTCCTTCCGCCGGGTGGAGGTGAGCAGCGCATCCAGCTCCGCCTCCACCACGCGGGCGACGACACCCCGGACGGGGGCGGTGCCGAGTACCTCCTTGGTCTGGCCCTCGAACTGCGGCTCGGGGAACCGGACGGTGACCACGGCCGTCAGTCCGGCGAGGACATCGTCCTTCTCGATCCGGGAGTCGCGGGCAGACACCTTGAGCCTGCGGGCGTTCGCCTCGACGGCGCCGCGCACGGTCTTGAGGAGGGCCTGCTCGAACCCGGCGAGGTGGGCGCCGCCCTTGGGGGTGGCGATGATGTTCACGAAGGTCCGGACGCTCGTGTCGTACCCCGTCCCCCATCGCAGGGCGATGTCGACGTGGCACTCCCGCTCGACCTCGCGTGGCCGGAGGTGTCCCTTCGAGTCGAGGTGCTGGACGGACTCGGTGAACGTCCCCATCCCGGTCAGGTGCCAGGTGTCGGTCACCGGCGGGTCCGGGGCGAGGAAGTCCACGAAATCGACCACCCCGCCGTCGTGGTGGAACTCCTCGATGCGCCGCTCCCCCCGGTCGTCGATGATCCGCAGGGTGAGGCCCGGGACGAGGAAGGAGGTCTGGCGGGCGCGCTCGACAAGGTCGTCGCGGTTGAATCCCGCGTTCTCCGGGAAGATCTGCCGGTCTGCCCAGTACCGGATGCGCGTCCCCGTGCGGCCGCGGGGGACCCTGCCGGCCACCTCCAGCCTGGAAGCGGTGGTGAACGGCGTGAACGGGTTCGTCGGGGACGCACCCGCGGAGTCGTCGAAGGTCCCCGGCTCGCCGCGGTGGAAGGTCATCCGGTGCGTCCTGCCCCCGCGGTCCACCTCGACGTCGAGGCGTTCGGACAAGGCGTTCACCACCGATGCGCCCACTCCGTGGAGGCCCCCGGAGGCTGCGTACGACCCGCCCCCGAACTTGCCCCCGGCGTGCAGCTTGGTGAACACGACCTCCACGCCCGACAAGCCCGCCGACTCGACCGTGTCCACGGGGATGCCACGGCCGTCATCCCGCACCTCCACCGACGAGTCCGGATGGAGGATGACCTCGATGAGCTTCGCGTGCCCCTCGAGCGCCTCGTCGACCGCGTTGTCGATGATCTCCCACAGGCAGTGCATGAGGCCCCGCGAGTCGGTGGACCCGATGTACATCCCGGGCCGCTTGCGGACGGCCTCGAGACCCTCGAGGACGGAGAGGTGTCGAGCGGTGTAGTCGGACCTGCTGGCTGGTGGCACGTCCCAAATCTTACGTTCCGCCACCGACAGGCAGCCCGGTGGACCCGCGGAGCGGCCGGGGGTCGGCCTACGCCGCCAGCGAACGTCGCCCTCCCGGGGGCATGTTTGTCGGTGCCACGTGGTTACATGCTGGTGTGAGCACGCAAACCGAGTACCCGACCCTGACCGCGCAGGACCGCTGCGACGCCTGCGGGGCCCAGGCGTACGTCCGCGTGGAACTCGCCGCGGGCGAGCTCCTGTTCTGCGCCCACCACGCCCGGAAGCACTCCGACGCACTGGCCCAGGTGGCCACCTCCATCCATGACGAGACGGCCCGACTCGCCGAGGACCTCTGACCGGAGCCCGTTCCGCACGACCGTCCACGAAGGCCCCGCCACAACGGCGGGGTCTTCCTGCGTTCCTCCCGCGACGGGGGATCCCTCGTCGATCTCAGTCGTCGAACGGGTTCCCCGGATGGTCGTGGTGCCGTTCTACGTGGGTGGAGTGCTTCGGATGACGGCCGGTGTGGGTGCGGGAGGACCCGACCTCGTTGCCGGAGCGCCAGTCGTGCCAGTCGGGGCGGTCGTGCATGAAGGCCTCGATCTCGTCCGCGGTGGCGATGAGCTTCGGATCGTGGGCCAGGTAGTGGCGGGTCTCGCGGACGATGAGGCCGGAGAGGATCAGGAGTCCGATGAGGTTGGGCAGTGCCATGAGCCCGTTCATGATGTCCGAGAACGACCACACGATCGCCAGCGGCACCGTGGCCCCGACGTACACCACGAGCGAGAAGGCCACGCGGTAGGGCATGACCGCGCGCTGGCCGAGGAGTCGTTCCACGTTGCGCTCCCCGTAGTAGGACCAGCCGAGGATCGTGGAGTACGCGAACAGCACCAGCCCGAGGGTCACGATCCAGTGACCCCAGGTTCCCGGGAGCCCTTGGGCGAACGCCTCACCGGTCATGGTGCCGGCCGCCGTGGAACCCTCCTGCCACACGCCGGTGACGATGATGACGAGGCCCGTGCAGGTGACCACGATGATCGTGTCGATGAAGGTCTGGGTCATGGACACCAGCCCCTGCCGGACCGGGTGGGTGGTCTGCGCCGCCGCCGCCGCGATGGCCGCGGAACCCATGCCGGACTCGTTGGAGAAGATGCCCCGTGCCACGCCGTACTGGATGGCGATGATCAGGACCGAGCCGGTGAACCCGCCCACGGCGGCGGTGCCCGTGAAGGCGTCCGTGAAGACGAGGGCGAGGGCATCGGGGAGGGCGGCGACGTTCGCCAGGAGGATGTACAGCGCGCCCAGCACGTAGAACACGATCATGACCGGGACGAGACCGGCGGTGACCCTGCCGATGGAGCGGATGCCGCCCACCAGCACGATCATCGTGGCCACGGTCAGCACGAGACCGGTGACCCACGGGTGGACCTGCATCGTCCGCTCGACGTTCAGGGCGATCGAGTTGCCCTGGGTCATGTTGCCGATCCCGAACGAGGCGAGGAACGCGAACACCGCGAAGCTCAGCGCCAGCACCCTGCCCAGCGGGCCCCGGATGCCCTTCTGCAGGTAGTACTGCGGGCCGCCCGACTTCTCCCCCGCCTCGTCCGTGGTGCGGAACCGCACGCCCAGGTACGCCTCGGAGTACTTCGAGGCCATCCCCAGCAGCCCGGTCACCCACATCCAGAAGAGGGCGCCCGGCCCGCCGATGCCGATCGCGGTGGCGACTCCGACGATGTTGCCCGTGCCGACCGTGGCCGCGAGCGCAGTGGTCAGTGCCTGGAACTGGGAGATGTCCCCCTCGACCGTGTCATCGCTGCGGCGGATGAGTCCCAGCCTCAGCGCGGCACCGAGCCGGATCAGCTGGATGAAGCCCAGTCGGATCGTGAGGTAGAGGCCGGTGCCCAGCAGCAGCGGGATCAGCAGGAAAGGGCCCCAGACGAAGGAGCCGATACTGTCGAGGACCTGTTGGATGGACTGGGTCGCATCGTCCATGTGCGGTGTCCCTCCCCCTCAGCCGGAACCTGCCGGCCGCGTCAGTCGAGATAGTCCCTGAGAACCTGCGACCGCGACGGATGACGCAGCTTCGACATGGTCTTGGACTCGATCTGCCGAATCCTCTCACGAGTGACGCCGTACACCTTGCCGATCTCGTCGAGTGTCTTGGGCTGGCCGTCCGTGAGGCCGAACCGCATGGAGACCACCCCGGCCTCCCGCTCGGAGAGCGTGTCGAGCACCTGGTGCAACTGCTCCTGCAGCAGCGTGAAGCTCACCGCGTCGGCGGGCACGATCGCCTCGGAGTCCTCGATCAGGTCACCGAACTCGCTGTCTCCGTCCTCCCCCAGCGGGGTGTGCAGGGAGATCGGTTCGCGGCCGTACTTCTGCACCTCGACGACCTTCTCCGGCGTCATGTCGAGTTCCTTGGCGAGTTCCTCGGGTGTGGGCTCGCGGCCGAGGTCCTGCAGCATCTGCCGCTGCACCCGGGCCAGCTTGTTGATGACCTCCACCATGTGGACCGGGATGCGGATGGTGCGCGCCTGGTCGGCCATGGCCCGGGTGATGGCCTGGCGGATCCACCACGTGGCGTAGGTGGAGAACTTGTAGCCCTTGGTGTAGTCGAACTTCTCCACCGCC
>RZYE01000107.1 GCA_009930425.1 Actinomycetota bacterium
ATTCCGAACCGGCGGTGAGAGCCCGCGACCCGCACCCAGGTGCGGTTGACCCGGTGGAAGTCCGGGGCCGACGGTCAGAGTCCGGATGGGAGAAGACGGTGCGCGCAGTTGCCTGCGCGCCCATCACCGTACCCCGGGGCGGAGAGGGGCACGGTGCATCACTTCGCAGACCGTCGCACGCTCCCGCTCACCTTCGGGCTCCTGGTCCTCGCGCTCTGGGAGACCGTTGGCCGACTCGGCCTGGTGAACCCCGTCTTCCTCCCTGCCCCGTCGGCCGTCGTCACCCGGCTGCTCGCCGACCTGCGCGGCCCGAACCTCGTCCCGGCCACCCTGACCACCCTCGGCGAGGCACTCACCGGCGCCACCCTGGCTGCCGCCGTCGCCATCCCGCTGGGGTACCTCGTCGCGAAGTCGGCGGTCGCGGGCCGGATCATCGAACCGTATGCGGCCGCCTCCCAGGCGATCCCGGCCATCGCGCTCGCGCCGCTGCTGCTCCTGTGGATCGGTCCCGGCTTCCTCCCGATCGTGGTGCTCTGCGCCATCATGGTGTTCTTCCCCATCATGCTCAACACCGCGCTCGGGATCAGCCAGATCCCGCGGGACATCGTGAACGCGGCCCGGCTGGACGGGGCCGGCACCGGCACGCTGCTGTGGCACGTCGAGCTCCCGCTGGCCACGGCCCACATCCTCACCGGGCTCCGCAACGGCCTCACCCTGTCCGTGACCGGAGCCGTCGTCGGGGAGTTCACGATGGGCGGCCGGGGGCTCGGCATGCTCCTGACAGCCCAGAGCCACGCGGTGGACACCACCGGCATGTTCGCCACCCTCGTGCTGCTCGCCGGCACGGCCATCCTCCTCTACGTCATCATCGGCGCACTCGAAAGACAGGTGGAAACCAGAAATGACATGGGTACCCAAGGTACTGCCCGCGGCACTGCTCGCCCTGGGGCTGGCAGCGTGCTCCGGTGGCGCACAGACCTCCACCACCGCAACGCCCTCGACCGCGCAACCCTCGGCCCTGCAGCCGACGACGGCGGAGGCGGCGACCCCGGCCGAGCTGACCGTCGGGCTGACCTACATCCCGAACATCCAGTTCGCCCCGTTCTACGTCGCGGCTGAGCTCGGCTACTTCGAGGACGAGGGCCTCGACGTCACCCTGCGCCACCACGGCGCTGCGGAGTCCCTGTTCGGGGCACTCGCCAGTGGCGAGGAGGACGTCGTCAACGCCGGAGCGGACGAGATGCTGCAGGCCTACGCGGCGGACGTGCCGGTGGTCACCACCGGTGTCATGTACCAGGAGTACCCGGTCCTCCTCATCGTGCCGGAGGACTCCGGCATCGAGACGCTGGCCGACATGGAGGGGCAGCGTATCGGGTTGCCCGGACCCTACGGGGAGAACTGGTTCTGGCTGCTCGCCGCCATCGAGGAGGCCGGACTGTCCGAGGAGGACGTCAGCATCGAGTACATCGGCTACACCCAGCAGGCCGCGCTCATCGGTGGCACGGTGGACGGCGTCGTCGGCTTCGCGAACAACGACGTGCTGAACTTCGGCCGCAGCGGGGTCGAGGTCCGGACCCTCACGGCGGAGGTGCCGTTGGTCGGGATCTCGGTGGGGGCGCTCGAGGAGACCGTCGAGACGCGGGGCGAGGACCTCGCCGCCCTCAACCGCGCGCTCGCGAGGGCCATGGAGTTCATCATGTCCGACCCGGCCGCGGCGGTGGATGCCAGCTTCGACCACATCCCGGACCTGACCGGTGCCGGGGCGTACGACGCGGCCCGCGAGACCCTCGAGGCGACCATGGCCCTCTACGGGGACGCACCGCTCCGGGTGGACCCGGAACTCTGGCCGCCGATGTACGACTTCATGGTATCCCGCGGACTCGCCGAGCCCGGGACCGATCCGGCCCGCGCCGTGACCGCCACGCTCAGTCCCTGAGCCGCGAACCCGTAAACTTGCCGGGTGAAGACTTTCGACGACCTCTTCGAGGAACTCAGCCGCAAGGTGGCACAGGGTGATCCGGACTCCGGCACCGTCCGGGCCGTGGAGGCCGGGATCCACGCCATCGGGAAGAAGGTGGTCGAGGAGGCCGCCGAGGTGTGGATGGCGGCGGAGTACCAGGACCAGGAGGCAGCCGCCGAGGAGATCAGCCAACTCCTCTACCACCTCCAGGTCATGATGATCGCCCGTGGCCTCACCCTCAACGACGTCTACAGGTACCTCTGATGCTGCGAATCGCCGTCCCCAACAAGGGTTCCCTCTCCGACCCCGCCGTCTCCATGCTCCGCGAGGCCGGCTACCGTGCCCGCCGCGACGGGGGCCGCGAGCTGGTGATCCGGGACGAGGACCACGGGATCGAGTTCTTCTACCTCCGGCCGCGGGACATCGCCGTGTACGTGGGCGCCGGCACGGTCGACGCGGGCATCACCGGCCGTGACCTGCTGCTCGACTCCGACGCCGCCGCGGTGGAGCGCATGGCGCTCGGCTTCGGCGAGTCCACGTTCCGCTTCGCCGCACCCCTGGGGACGGCGGAGCGGATCGAGGACATCGCCGGCAGGCGCGTCGCCACCAGCTACGACGTGCTCGTCGGCCGCCACCTCGCCGAGCACGGCGTCGAGGCGAGCGTCGTGCACCTCGACGGCGCGGTCGAGTCCTCGGTGGAGCTCGGCGTCGCGGATTTGGTCGCGGACGTGGTCGAGACCGGGTCCACGCTCCGTGCCGCCGGCCTGGCGGTGTTCGGTCCGCCGATCCTCGTCTCCGAGGCAGTGCTCATCGCGCCCCGCGACCGCGAGATCGCGCCGGGCCTGGACGTGCTCGAACGCCGGCTCCAAGGCGTGCTGGTGGCGCAACGCTACGTCCTCATGGACTTCGACATCCCGGCCGACCGGGTGTCCGCCGCTGTCGCGGTCGCCCCCGGCTTCGAGTCACCCACCATCTCCCCGCTGCACGACCGCGACTGGGCCGCCGTCCGCGTGATGGTTCCCCGGGACCGCACCAACACCGTGATGGACATGCTGTACGACATCGGGGCGCGGGCCATCCTGGTGACCTCCATCCACGCCTGCCGGATCTGATGGACCGCCTCGCCCCCTTCCGTCCCCGGAACGCCCGGCGGGTGGCGTGGGCGCTCCTCGCCCTCGTCGGCATCGCGGTCGCGGGCCTCATGGTGGCGAGCTTCACCACGCTGGCGGAGTTCGGGTGGGTCGACCGGGTACTCACGGTGCTCTTCGCGGGAGCGGGGGCCGTCATCATCCACCGCCAGGCGACCGTGGTGGCGATCCCTCACGAGGCCGGCCTGCGGATCCGGAACCTCTTCGTCACCACCGAACTGGAATGGGCGCAGATCGTGCGCGTCAACTTCACGCGAGGGCATCCGTGGGTGACCCTGGACCTCTCCGACGGGGACACGGTGGCCGTCATGGCCATCCAGAGTGCCGACGGCGAGCGTGGACTGGCCGAGGCGCGGCGCCTGGCCGACCTCGTGGCCGCCCACGAGCCGCCTGACGCCTGAACGTCACGTGAGCCGGGCGGCGACCCTCCCTGCGGCAGCCACCGCCAGGAAGGCGGCCGGGTCCTGCGCGAGGCTGCGGCCCATCGTGGAGAGCCTGACCGGCACCTCGGAGAGGGCCCCGTACAACCCGTCGACGGTCTCGTACACCAGGGCGTGATGGCCGAGGCGCGTCAGCTGCGCGTCGACGACGGCGTCGAGTCCCGTGGTGGGGGCGGCCTCCTCCGGTACCGGGACGCCGTCGAACCGCGGCACGACGACCGTGGACCGGGCGGTCGCGACCCTCCCGACCGCCGTCAGCGAGTGGTGGGAGATACCGCGGTGCCGGGGCCGCGCGTCCGCGCCGGAGACGCGGAGGGCGGCCACCGGCGCGCCGCCGAGGACTGCCGCGGCGTTGAGGGTCTCCCCGCAGGCGACGCCGGTGAACCCCCAGGGGGTCCCGGTGCCGAGGTTGCCCGGCCCCTGAACGACGACGGCGAGGTCCGCGCCCACCACGTGCCGGGCCGCGAGGAGGGCGGAGTGGACGGTGACGGCCTCGTGGTCGCCCCCGAACGACTGCCCGGCCGTGATGGTGGCGGCCAGCCAGCCGGCCTCGCGGAGCGTCGCGGCGGTCCGGGAGAACCAGGCCGGGAGGGCCCCGCCGTCGGTGTGGACGTGGGCGACCCGGAGCCCAGGGTCGACCGCCCGGATCCCCGCCACGACCGCGGGCAGCGCCGAGTGCAGGTCCGCGACGACGACCGGCATCCCGGACAGGTCATCCGCGGCGGCCATCTCGGAGTGATGCTCGGACTCCTGCTCGTCGACCCCGAGCGTGAGGTACTGCAGCGGCGTGTAGCGCGCCTTGACGATGTGGCCGGGGGCAGGTGCGGGATCCGGAGGGAGGGCGTCGGGGAATGCCACGACCATGGCGTAGCCACCCGTCCCCAGCCCGCGCGCCAGGGCCGAGGCGGTGAGGAGGACGCGCTGCCCGACGGCGTCGTCCGGATCCCCGACGAGGTCGGGGTAGGCGAGGGCCCGCACCCGCGTCCCGGCCGCCAGCGGAGCGGCGCCGTCGGTGACCTCGACCTCGAACTCGCGTGCGCCGGCCCAGGAGGTCCGCCTGGACACCACCACGCCGTTGCGCCAGATCATCATGGGGCTGACCCTACCGGGTACCGTTGGAGCTGTGGAGGAGAAGGTGGTGGCTGCCGAGCGGGTGATGGACCTCCTCCTCGCGCTGCTCAACACCCGCACGCGCCTCACGAAGGCGCAGATCCGGCGTGCCGTCCGGGGCTACCACGGGGACGTCCGCGCCTTCGAGAGGACCTTCGAGCGGGACAAGGACCTGCTGCGGACAATGGGGGTCCCGATCATCGTGGAACGTGGGCTGGTCCACGAGGACGACGTGGGCTACCGCATCGACCTGGAGTCCCTCGCTGCCACGAACACCGAGTTCACCCCGGAGGAGATCGGCGTGCTCTCGCTGGCAGCGAGCGTGTTCAGTGACGTGCAGTGGCGGTCGGTCGCCGGGCGTGGCGTGACAAAGGTGCGCGGCCTCGGGCCTGGCGTCCCGCAGGCGCCGCCGCCCGTCCGGCTCGCCATCAGGCCCCCGGAGGCCACGTTCGAGACGATCACCGAGGCCATCGCACGGCGCAGGGCCGTCCGGTTCGACTACGCCGCCCTCTCCTCGCCGAAGGCCCGCCGGCACGTGCAGCCCTGGCGCATCCTGGCCCGCAACCGGGCGTGGTACCTCATCGGCCTCGACACCGATCGCGGCGCACCGCGGGCGTTCCGCCTCTCACGGATCGACGGACAGGTCGTGGCAGTGGGGGAGGAGGAGGCGTTCGAGATTCCCGAGCACGTCGACGTCTCGGAACTCCTCACCCGGCAGCGTGCGGAACCCGTGACCGTGACGGTGGCGATCGCGCCCGGACGTGCCGAACTGCTCCGGGCGCGCGCGACGCCGGCGGGCACGGCGGGGGAGCGTGACCTCGCCACGATCACCACGACGGAGGTCCTCCCGCTGCTCGACGAGATCGCGGGCTACGGTCCGGACGTGGTCCTGCTGGAGCCGGCCGAGTACCGTGAGCGCCTCATCGCGGGATTCCGGGCAGTCGCGGAGGTGTCCGGTGTCGATTGAATCCACCATCGACCGCGTGACCCGCATGCTCGCCATGATGGGCTACCTGTCCGAGCGGGATCGGGTGCCGGTCGCCGAACTCGCCGAGAACTTCGGCGTCACCGAGAGCCAGGTCCTCGAGGACGTCGACCTGCTCTGGGTCACCGGCACCCCCGGTTACTACCCCGACGACCTCATCGACTTCTCCGTGGACGACTGGGAGGAGAGCCTCATCAGCCTCCGGGACGCACGGGGACTGGGCCGGCCCGTGCCGCTCGCGCCGCGTGAGGCCCTCGCGCTCGCGGCCGCCGTGGAATGGCTGCGCGGCGTCGCCGGCCCAGACATCCAGCCGGTCCTCGCCTCGGTCGCCCGGAAACTGCAGGCGATCACCCCCACGGACGTCGAGGCCCCCGATGGGGTGGACCCGGTGACCCGCTCCCGGCTCGTGGCGGCCGTGGAGGCACGGGCCGCGGTCGAGATTGACTACGTCTCTGCGGAGGACCACCGCAGCACCCGCGTGATCGAGCCCCGGGGCCTGTACACCGATGGGGTGGCCTGGTACGTGGAGGGCTGGTGTCACCTCGTGGGCGACGAGCGGACATTCCGCCTCGATCGCATCCTGGCGATACGGCCCGCGGACGCACCCGTGGCGCGTCCGGTCCCGGACCGTGGCGCGTCAGGCCGGGATCCGGTCGACGTGGTCCTCGTCCTCGACCGGCGCGCGAGGTGGCTCGCCGAGGAGATCCCCGGAACCTCCGTCCGCGAGGCGGGCGATGTCCTCGAGGTCCGGCTCACCGTCAGCCGGACCGACTGGCTGGTGCGCCGACTCCTCGCCCTCGGCCCCGCGGTGCGCGCGGTCGGCCCACCCGGGGTACGGCACGCCCTCGCGGGGCGCGCACGTGCCGCGCTGGAGGCGTACACCGGGACCTAGTGCGGTGTGTCGTTAGTTCCTAAACGGTAGGGGTTTTGGGATGATGGGGTATGGCGAATCGTGCAGCCCCGGCCCTGACATTGCGTGCTGGTGA
>RZYE01000546.1 GCA_009930425.1 Actinomycetota bacterium
CACCCCGCCGATCGAGGAGGTGATGCGGGCGGCGGCTGCGGCGTCCGGGTCGCCGCAGCGGGCCGTCACCGGGCCCGGGGAGCCCACGGGGGACGGGGCGACGGCGTCGGTGAGGCCCGTCAGCGGCGTGTACGGGTCCCCGGCGATCACGACGTCGGCGGGCACACCGGCGAGCTCGCGGAGCTGGTCCTCGGAGAAGAAGCGGAGGTTGGCGACGAACAGCGTGGCAGGGCCGTCGAGGGCGGCGAGCGCATCGGGGAGGGTGGAGACGGTGACCACGTCGACCCCCTGGTGTCCCAGCACTTGGGTGAGCGCCATCGTGCCGCGCGGGCCGGGGTTGCGCGGGTGCAGGTCCTCGGTGCTCGTGGCCTCGGAACGGTTCACGAGCCCGACGGCGGTCAGCGCCACCACCAGGAGCGCCACCCACCACCATCGGCCGGCGAGCCGGCGCACCCGGTCGGCGACGGTGTCGGTGGGCCGCGACGGGGCGGCGGGGGCCTCGGGCAGGGCGGTGATCACGCGGCCACCCGGGCGGCGTCGTCGAGGTCCCGCATGGCGGCGAGGTCCGCCTCCGTGGCGGGGGCGTGGCCGTAGCGGACCACGTCGAAGACGCCGGCGGCCCGGTTCCAGGGCGCGGTGAGGTCCGGCATGGCCGCCGTGGCCGCGAGGGACGCCTCGCGGGCGGTGAGGCCGGGCCGGTCCTCCAGGTGGCCGCGCTCGTCGAGGGCGCGCACGATGGCGCGGAACCGGTCCAGCACGGCGGCGTCGAGGTCGCCGCGGCGTGCCGCCGCCTCGGAGTCGGCGCGCAGCTGGTCGCTGGTGCGCGCGTCGTCGAAGACGGTGGCGGAGGCGGACGCCGCCCGCCGGGTGCGCTGGAGCCGCCCGTGCCACGCGATGACGAGGGCGGTGGCGACCGCGAGGGCGAGGACCACGAGGAGGGGCACGAGGGGGGAGCCCCCGATGGGCATGCCGGTCAGGAGGCCGTCCAGGGTCTCCAGCAGCCAGGCCCAGAACCGCGCCCAGAGGGACGGCTCCTGGTTGTAGATGGCACGGGCGAGCTCGTCACGGGCCCACTGCTGTGCCTCGGGGGCCGACGGGTCGACCGGGACCTCAGAGGGAATCGCCCACGGCCCGGATGAGCTCCACATCCAGCCCCTCCTTGCGCATCCTGATGTCCACGTAGAGCAACGAGGTGATCGCCGCGAGGAACGGGGTGACGAGGGCGCTCAGCAGCGCCGCGAGCAGCACCGAGGCGGCGCCCGCGATCCAGAGGAACTCCGTGCCCAGCGAGATCAGCCCGGAGGTGATGAGGCTGATCGGCAGGGACGCGACACCCGAGAT
>RZYE01000108.1 GCA_009930425.1 Actinomycetota bacterium
TTGGATGCGGTTTCCGCCGAGGGTGGACGAACATGGCACTGCTGGTGACCGCCACGTAACCTTGTGCGCATGGCACGCGTTCTTCCAGTGGTCCTCGCGGTCGCACTGATCGTCTACGCGTTCATCGACTGCCTCCGTACCGAGGACCGCAACATGCCACCCGGGCTCCCGAAGCCGGTGTGGCTCGCCCTCATCATCCTCGTGCCCGTCATCGGTGCGCTGGGCTGGCTGCTGGTCACGCGGCTGCCCACGGATGGGACATCCCGGCAGCGTCGCCAGCGCCCTGTCGCTCCCGACGACGACCCCGAGTTCCTCGCCAACCTCGACTGGGAGGCACGCAAGGCCCACCACGAGCGGCTCCGCAGGGAGAAGGAGCGGCAGGAACGGGAGTCACGCGGCGACGTCGACGACCAGGAGTCCCCGCCCCTCGCCTGAGCGCGACTCCGCCTCTCGCCTGAGTATGGCGAGGGTCGGGTGGCTGATGGCCGGACCGCGCGGTCGGGTGGCCGGACCTGCACGGGGCTGGACCTGCACGGTCGGGTGGCTGGACCTGCCCCGACCGTCAGAACGCGTACCCGTGCTTGGTGGACAGCAGGAAGTTGACCACGAAGTAGTTGGCCATGATCGCGGCGAAGCCGGCGATGACGAGGTAGGCGGCCCGCCGGCCGTCCCAGCCGCGGGTGGCGCGGGCGTGGAGGTAGGCCGCGTAGATCACCCAGATCACGAACGTCCACACCTCCTTGGCGTCCCAGCCCCAGGCGCGGCCCCAGGCGTGCTCCGCCCAGATGGCGCCGGCCACGAGGGTGAACGTCCAGAGCACGAAGCCCACGGCGGTGAACCGGTAGGAGAGCCGCTCGAGCGACACGGCGTCCGGCAAGCCGGAGAGGATGGCGGTCCAGCGGGAGGAACCTCCGAGGTCCTTCGCGAGTTGGAGGACGGCCAGCACGGCGGCGAGCGTGAGGACGGCGATGGCGAGGACGGCCACGGACACGTGGAGGTAGAGCCAGTAGTTGTCGAGGATCGGCTCGAGGCCGTCCGCCTCCACGTACAGCACCGCCACCGCGACCCCGAGCAGGAGGAGGACCGGACCCACCACGAACGCCCCCAGGTACCGCAGGTCCCGGCTCCGCGCGAGCCACAGGTAGAGGGCGACCGCCACGAACGTGAAGGTCAGGGAGAACTCGTACATGTTCGACCACGGGACGTGCCCGGCGGCCAGCGCACGGGTCACCACCCCGATGCCGTGGAAGGCCGCACCGAGCAGTGACGTGGACATCGCGATGCCCGCGGCCCGACGGCGCCGCTCACCCCCCGCCGCTGCCTCGCCGGCCTGCTCACCAGCAGCCGGACCCTCCGCAGGGGCGTCCGCCCCACCGTCCGTCCGCGCGGACCCTCCCGCTGCCACGAGGACGCGTTCCTTGATCACGCGGCCCTCGGAGTCGCGGCGGGACCGCAGGGCCGAGAGGTCGATCGCGAACGCGACCAGCGCGATGGTGTAGCTCGCCATGGCGGCGTACACCACGAGCAGTGACAGCTGGGAGAGTTCGCTCACTCGTCCTCCTTGAGTTCCAGTGGACCGAGGACCGAGGCGAGGTCCGCGGCGAGGCCGGCGTCCTCACCCCTGGCGAGGGCCGCCGCTTCCACCCGGGTGCCACCCTCACGGGCGGTGGCGACCACCCAGAGGCGACGTCGCGGTAGGAACAACGATCCCATGAGACCGAGCATCGCCGCCACCGCTGTCCCGAGCAGCAGCCCGAGGGACGGGTCGTGGCGCAGGTCGAGGGCGGCGAAGCGGGGGAGGTCGTCGAAGGTCACCTCCCCGAGGCCGTCCGGCAGCTCGACGGTGTCCCCCGGTGCCAGCAGGACCACCAGCGGGCTGCCGTCCGCGCCACTCACCCGCTCCATCCCGGAGGTGTCCAGCTCGTAGACGTTCTGCGGGATGCCGTCGTCCAGGCCGAGGTCCCCGCGCCACACCTGGAGGACGAGCACCGGGTTGGCCGCCTGGGGGTGGGCGGAGCGGAGGGTGGTCCCGTCGTCGACGGCGGTCGGCAGGAGCTGGCCCGCGAAGCCGAGTTGGTCACCGCTCGTCACGTCCGGTACCTTCACCACCCCGGTCGAGGTGTAGACGCCGTCCTGCGGCAGGAACGGCACGGGGCCGGAGAAGGCCACCTCGCCGTCGCCGTCGGTGACCGTGACGCGGGGGGCGTACCCGTTGCCCTGCAGGTACACGCGGGTGCCCGCGGCGGTGAGCGGCTCGTTGGGGACGATGGTGTAGCGGTAGGGCTCCCGGCCGGGCTGGTTCACCAGCACCTCGGCGCCGAAGTACTGGGGGCGCCCGGTCTCGCTGAAGGTGGCGGTCAGGGTCTCGAGGGTGAACGTGAACGGCTCGAGCTGCGCCTGGTCGACGAGGGTGCCGGCCTCGAACGAGTCGTAGTCCACCACGGAGTTCGCGAAGGAGCCCCCCTCCACCACGATCGCCTGGCCGCGGTAGGTGGCGAGCTGGCCGTAACCGAAGGAGAGCAGGATGCCGACGAGCGCGACGTGGAAGACGAGGTTCCCCGTCTCGCGGAGGTAGCCGCGCTCGGCCGTGATCCCCGCGGGGGTGAGCCGGGCCCGGTAGCGGCCCCGCAGGCGCCGCAGCACCGTGGCGTGGACCTCGTCCACCGCCAGCCCGGTGGTCCCGGCCGCCCGCACCGGGAAGCGGCCGAGCCGGCTGGGCACCCGCGGCGGGTCGGAACGCAGCGCCCGCCAGTGGTCGCGGATGCGCGGGACGATGCAGCCGATCAGGGAGATGAACAGCAACGTATACACCGCCGCGAACCACGGGGAGGAGTACACGGAGAAGAAGCCGAGGGAGTCCAGCACCGCGCCGGTGGCCGGGTTCTCCTCGAGGAATCGCGTCACCGCCACGGGGTCCTGGGCGCGCTGCGGGAAGAACGAACCCGGCACGGCGGCGACCGCGAGCAGCAGCAGGAGCATGAGCGCCACCCGCATCGACGTGAGCTGCCGCCACGCCCACCTCGGCCAGACCACGCTCACACCACCGTGGTGAAGGACGCGATCCAGCCCTGCATCCAGCCGGTGATCTCGCCCCAGAGCCCGGTCACGAGGAGGACTCCCACCACGATGAGCACAACGCCGCCGGTCCGGGTGATGGCGGCGCGGTGGCGGCGCATGAAGTCCAGGGCCCGGGTGGAGCGGGTGAAGGCGAGGGCGAGGACCACGAAGGGCACGCCGAGTCCCAGGCAGTACGCCAGCGCCAGGAGGGCTCCGCGCGCGGGGTCGGCTCCCCCGAACGAGAGCGTGAGCACGGCGGCGAGGGTGGGCCCGATGCACGGCGACCAGCCGAGGCCGAACGTCACGCCGAGCAGCGGCGCGCCCCAGAGTCCGAACCGCGGGCTCATCGTGATGCGGGTGTCCTTCTGCAGGAAGGGGATGTGGCCCACGAAGGCCAGCCCCATCACGATCACCAGCACCCCGAGCACGCGCATCACGATGTCGGCGTACCGCGCAAAGGCGGCCCCGGCGGCGGCGAACACGATGCCGAGCAGCACGAACACGGCGGTGAACCCCAGGACGAACAGCACGGTGCCCCACAGCACGCGCGCCGTGTCCGGCTTCTGGGACCGCGCACCACTGCCGGCCATCCCCCCGAGGTAGCCCACGTACCCCGGCACGAGGGGCAGTACGCACGGCGAGGCGAAGGATGCCACCCCCGCCACGAGCGCCACGGCGATCGCGGCCACCATGGGCCCGGAGAGCACGGTGGAGGTGAAGAACTCGGCGACGTCGCTCACTCGGCCACCACGTCGTCGATGAGGCCGCGCAGGATGGTCGGGTCGACCTGCCCGAGGATCCGGGCCGCGGCCCGTCCCTCGCGGTCGAGCACCACCGTGGTCGGCATGGCCTGCAGCGGGACGAGGCCCTGCATCGCGGCGACGCCGCGGGCGTCGGAGTCCCACAGGGACGGGTAGGGCACGGAGAAGGTGCGTTCGAAGGCCTGGGCGGTCGCGGCGTCGTCGCGCGGGTTGACGCCGAGCATGCGGACCTCGGGGTAGTCCTCGGCGATGGCGACGAGGTCGGGGGCCTCGGCCCGGCAGGGCGGGCAGGAGGCGTACCAGAAGTTGACGACGACGACGTCGCCTCGCCAGCCGGCGAGGTCGACCTCCTCGCCGTCGAACGTGGTGCCCGTGAGCTCGATCCCCTCACCGCGGTCGGCGACGGCCCACGTGGTGTACGAACCGTCGCCGGCCTCGTAGCCCGCGCCCGCGGAGGGCTCGCCGATGGAGGCGCACCCGCCGAGCACGCCGAGCGCCAGTCCAACGGCGACGGCGAGGCGAGCCGGCCCCCTCATGGGAGGAGGTCTCCCGCCGGCTCCCAGTAGGTGAGGGCGACGAGGCGGCGGCCGTCGAAGGTCAGCGAGGTGAGCGAGGCGAGCGCGCACTGCCGGTGGCGGGGATCGTGGGCGAGCGGCCGCCGCTCCAGGAAGAGCCGGGTCACCCAGATCGGGAGTTGGTGCGAGACGGCGAGGACCTCGCCGCCGTCGGGGACGATCCCGAGCGCCCGGCGAATGACGCCGGACATCCGCTCCACCTGATCCGCGTACGGTTCCCCCCAGGAGGGCTGGAACGGGTTGACGTAGCGCGGCCAGTAGCGGGGGTGGGCGAGCTGGAGCCGGTTGCGGTTCACTGCCACGCCCTCGAAATCGTTGGCGGCCTCGACGAGTCCCCGGTCCGTGCGCACCGCCACGCCGAAGGCCTCCGCCGTGGGAACGGCCGACTCCTGCGCACGTTGCAGCGGGGAGGCGAGGACGGCGTGGATCTCGTGCCCGCCGGCGTGCAGGACGTCCGCCACGCGCTCGGCCATCGCCCGTCCCCGGTCGGAGAGGGAGAAGCCCGGCAGCCGGCCGTAGAGGATCCCGTCCGGGTTCCGGACCTCGCCGTGGCGCATCAGGTGGACGGTCGCAAGGGGCATGGGACCAGTCTCGCAGATCTCAGACGTCACCGAGCTTGGCCATGATGCGGCCAAAGGCCTCGATCTCCGAGCGCGAGAGCCGGTCGAAGATGTTCTGGCGGACGGACTCCACGTGGAGGGGTGCCGCCGATTCGAGGAGGGCGTACCCGGCCTCGGTGAGGCGGCAGTTGACGCCCCGGCCGTCGTCCTTGCAGGAGCTGCGTTCCACGAGGCCGCGCCGCTCCATGCGGTTGACGGTGTGGGTGAGGCGGGAGCGGGAGTTGACGAGGTCGTCGGCGAGGGTGGACATCCGGGCCGTGTGGTCCGGCTGCTCCGAGAGGACCACCATCACCTCGTACTCGTTGAGGGACAGCCCGAAGCCGTCCATCAGGTCGCGTTCGAGGGCCTCCCGCACCTCCATGGTGGCGCGGAGGTAGTTGCGCCAGACCACCTGGTCCGCGCTCGAGAGCCAGCGCGGCTCCGGCACCGATCCCGTCATCTCGCCTCTTCCTCCTCCCCGATCATGGCGCATCCGGCCTCCCCTTGCATAGTTTATGCTTCAACTATATGGTGGCGAGGTAACGCAGTCCAACTGACCATGCAGACCAACTGACCACAAGGAGACCCCCATGATCCCCGCAGGCACCTACACCATCGAACGCGACCACTCCGAGCTCGGCTTCAACGTCCGCCACGCCGGCATCGCCAAGGTTCGCGGCAAGTTCACCGAGTACGACGGCACCATCGTGATCGCCGAGGACATCGCGCAGTCCTCCGCCGAGGTCACCATGCAGACCGCGTCCATCTTCACCGGCTCCGAGGCCAGGGACAACCACCTGCGCTCCGCCGACTTCTTCGACGCCGAGAACAAGCCCACCGTCACCTTCCGGTCCTCCGGGGTGCGCGTGAACGACGACGACGAGTTCGTCCTCGTCGGCGACCTCACCCTCAACGGCGTGACGCGCCCCGTCGAGCTCGACGTGGAGTACAACGGCGCCGCGACCGACCCGTTCGGGTTCCAGCGCATCGGCTTCGAGGCGAAGACCAGGGTGAACCGGAAGGACTTCGGCCTCACCTGGAACGCGGCGCTCGAGACCGGTGGCGTCCTCGTGTCCGACCAGGTCACCATCCAGCTCGAGGTCTCCGCGGTCAAGCAGGCCTGAGCCACGGCAGGGC
Organism: Actinomycetota bacterium; assembly: GCA_009930425.1. GTDB lineage: Bacteria > Actinomycetota > Actinomycetes > Actinomycetales > Actinomycetaceae > UBA1383. The sequence continues at coordinate 6,130 of RZYE01000108.1, forward strand.
CCAGGGCCCCAACAGCACCTGAGATGGCGTGCCCACCGGATGGGCACGCCATCTCGCGCGTCGGGGCCGGGGACCTCAGGCGAGGGCGCGCCGCAGGGCGGCCTCGTCTGCGAACCACCGCGTGACGGGCACGCCGTCGACGGTGACGACCGGGACGTCGTCGGAGTACAGCGCACGGAGCGCCTCATCGCCGTCGATGTCGACGACCTCCCACGCCTCCCCCGCCGCAGCACAGGCGCGCGCCACCACGGGGAGCGCCTCGTCGCAGAGGTGGCAGCCGTGGCGGGAGTAGACGACGACGCGCGACTCGGACATGGCCCCTCCAGTGCGAAGGCCCGGCAGTCCGCCGGGCCTCGTCCTACTTCTTGTTGCGCCGCTGGTGGCGGGTCTTGCGGAGCAGCTTGCGGTGCTTCTTCTTCGCCATGCGCTTGCGGCGCTTCTTGATGACAGAACCCATGGGGTGCCTTCCGGAT